>CAYGBH010000008.1:0-28268 GCA_964348055.1 uncultured Pirellulales bacterium | reverse complement strand
CGTTGTGGCAGTCCGTGCAGGAAGTTACTTGAGCGAACACACTCAAAGTACCCACCAACAGGACGGCAAGGGCTAACATTGCACCCATAAAGCTTATTCGTCTTTGCATAATATTCCTCCTTTACAATGTTTTTCTTTAGTAAATTTGTGCACAAATCTCAGTTTGTGTTGGCTGTTACATGAGGTTTATCAACATGCTAAGCCAAACCTTGTCAGCATTATCTCGGGGGTCGCCACCTCCTTTCCAATCCAACCACTACAAACAAATGATTCCAACTTAATTGTTCTCACTCACCGTTGAACAAATCACGTACTTCATATCATTGACTTTATACGCTGTTAATTACTTGTACGGAATCCCGATCTACTTCTAATCTTCTGTTACTTCTCGCTCGCAAAAACCATATACCCTCAAAAAAGAGGACTTTAAATCCTCAATGAAGTTTGCCATAGAATTACAGAATCCTCTTCTATCGAGCAATTCTTTTGAATAACAAAAGCGACATGCACTCTTCGTTGGATAATCACACTCCACCGAATCGCCATGACCGAGCCGCTCGTGGAGTCGCGAACTCCATCACCGTTCTCCTAAATGTGTGACATCACGCTTCGTCGTGTCTTTATTAAGCCTTCACTCGACTCTCACTTATAGCACTCTTACCCTGTTACTCCATTATCCTTTCACGACTGAGCGATCCGAAGAACTTCAAGCTCTTCTTCTAAAACCATCCTGCCATTAACAACATTGTACCTTTCAAGGGCAAAAAGTCAAGTCGAAAATCGTAAAAAACTCTTATTAATATTTCTGTGTCACTTATTTGGATTAGTTGTTAACAACAGAGAAAGCATTCATTCTTGACCTGAAGGGAGATTTCACAATGATATTCTCAAAACTGAGAAAGTCCGCCTATAAAATTATCTTTCCTGAAAATTCAAGGTTCACATTGCTGGGTATTGCTGGTACTGGGTGCTTGTGGAAAATCACTGTACAGGTAGCCAACGCTGTCAGGGCAGAAATCACCATAACAGCGACATCAAAAGTTCTTGAGTGAACAGCGTCAGTATGTGCTCTCATGATCAACCTTACCGGACCTCCGTTACTATTTCATGTGCTTTAAGAAGCATTGCTTCAATATATTTGAAATTGTGAACACCCCAGCTTCCATCAGATGATACCGACTCAAGAATCGACCGGGCGTGTCTGACTTTGCTATGAAATTCCTGCTTCAGTTGCTCATCTATTTCGAGTTGTGCCCGTTCCTCGAGCTTATCAACTTCACAGCTTACCTTCTCATACAATGCTTTGATCTTTCCTTGCCAGAAGGGTATATATCGCTGGCCTGTTCCCGGCTCGTGGCAGCTGTCACATGCTTGTGGTACAGCTTTCGCAACTTTTCCAATACCTGCGATGGTACCGGACTTAAATGGTTTCAGTTCGATATGGCATCCCGTGCACTTAACATGCGTTAAGAACATAGGGCTAAGAATACGGTGGTCACTTTCCTTCTTCTGAGGGTGTTCATCCGCGGCGTATATACTGAGCTGAATATTGTGTGTGTCACTATGACAGTTCTTACAGTCCATCATAACTGCCGGCGGTATATCCTTTATTGGGCCATGTGATACCTTGCCATGGCAGGCAAAGCACTCCACTTTTTCACCGGTAGTGTGGATCTCATGCAGTTCAGCGCTATCAACATATTCCTTGTTGCTGAAACTGTGGCAGTTCAAGCACACACCATCAGCAACCTTACTCTCTTTTTCAATTTGCCCTTTATGACAGGAATCATCGCAACTTAGCTCGGAGGAAACGAACTCCACGTGGTTAACGGTCGCTAAGCCTCGTCCGATCACCCCATTCGGGACCCCGTGGCAGTCTTGGCAGTTGACTTGAACAAGTTTACTCTCACTTTGGCTATCCTTAAGGGAATGGCAGGAAAAACATACATCGCTGTTTACGTTAAAGTGGTCGCCTCCTTCAAAGTGGCTATGGCATGTGCTACACGAGATTCTTATCCCGCCAATTGTTTTTTCAATGTGACTTTTGTGAGTGAAATTAATACCTTTGTAGCCCATATTACTTGATATTAGCTCTTGGGTATTGTGACATTCCGGCCTCAGACAGGAACTGTCTGTCACCGTAGCATTCGGCGTTGTACTGACTCTGCCAACCACGTAATCAACCGCTTGGGCCAGACCGTTAATCTTGTTCTCCACATAACCTGCTAACCCCGGCTGTAGATGGCACTCGAGACAGTTAACTGCGGAGTGGCTTGACTTCTGCCAACTGTCGTAGTAAGGATTCATGATGTGACAGGAATTGCAGAAACCCGGCTGCCCCGTGATAACAAGCGACCCACCAGCAAAGACGGCAAGAGCTATCATTGCCAGTAATATCTTTGTGGGCCATCTTAGCTGCCTTAGTATATTTACACCCGATACAAATTTCGTTTTGATATATTTCACTACCACACTTTTAATTGACAGCGCGACAGATTATACGGGCTTTGCTGTATGTCGAAGCTGTGAAGTATCTCGCTCGTGGTGGTGACGTAAGCCATGGAAGAAATCGCAGCCGAAGAGTAAAAGCAAGTAGTATTAAAGAAGTTACAACTTTCCATCTGCCTAAAGAGCAATTGCTCACAGTCCCATGCGCATGCTATCGCCAATAAACTGCCTTCTTATCCTACGTGCCCAGAGAGGAATCGGGGGCAATCCAGGCCTTCACCATATATATGAAAAGAGCCAATCCGCAACCAGTCCCAATTTAGTCTCAGATAGAATTTATACTATTTATGGATAATACCTCAATCTCGTTCTCTTTGAGATTAAGGGCACGACCTCAAGTGTTCACTGGAAGTTGTCAACGACAAAGATATGTGCTCTTCGGAACCAGTATCTGCGGTTATTCAATAATAATTGCCTGGACGGGACATTCGTCAGCAACTTGTTGAACTGTTTCCTTGAATTTTGGAGGCACTTCCTCGATAGTAACCTGTACTATATCGTCCGCTCCCATCTCTAAAACATCAGGACAGATATCCAGACATAATCCGCAGGCAGTGCAAATATCTTTAATTCTGACTTTCATACTATGCCCTCTTTTAGCTGCTGATGTGTTCGATTTTGCCTGTTGTTCAATAACTACACAGATTCGTCCTTGCCGGCGCTCCTATACTTGACACCAACTATCAACATTTGTGGAACGTTAGTCATTTCAGCACCGAGCGTTTACTTTGCCTTTTTCTAAACCTTCGGTCTAACTTCTTCGACATCATCACTAGTCAGCAAAGATTCGACCATCCGTTACGTCCCATATTAGTACCATACAAGTCGGTAAATTGTGTAAATATCGACAGAGTGCCTGTGATAAAAGATGTAGAAAAGGATGTTTACTACATATACGTAATGATGAAGGGAAATGTATGGTATATCTGATTACTACGGTTGAGAAAAGCTTATCTCTACCGACTCAGCGAAGATATGCGCCAGCGCCTTGTAATATGACTCTATCGCTTTGTCGGTCTGTCCCCGGAACTGATAGACTTTTCCTAACCCGAAAAAACCACGGCTTGATTTAGGGTCAAGTCTGGTTGCCTCAAGCAGAAACTTTTCCGCGGCCTCATGCTTACCCATTTGACGGTTTGCCCATCCCAGAATTAAATTGGTCTCCGCTTTCTCCGCACGACTTTGCACTTTTATTTCACCAACCGCTGCCAGCGCTTTCTCACTTTGGCCGACCTTGCAATAAAGTTGGCCAAGCCTGAGTATCACTTCAGTAGAGTTTGGGTCCGACTGCCACGCCTGGTGGACCTGCTGGATAGCCGATTCAAGTCGCCCCTTCTGTTCAAGTATTGCTGACATTTGCAGATGCCTTTGGGTTTTTGCGTGGGAAGTGTCATTGGTCAATATCTGCACCTGCGTTAATTCTTCAACCTGTTCTTCGCCAACAATACCCAGCGCGTTATTCAAATGCAGTTATACGGAAGGAAAGAAGTCATAACCATAACCGGCTTTTACCCAGGCGACACTATCATCCGTACCTGCAATTACCACCTTCGGTGTCGCGATTATCCCAAACTTGCCCCACAACTTGTATTCCGTATCCACAATCATGTGAAAATCCCTTGCTGGCCCCTCTTGCCTTGACTGAAAATAGGTACCATTGTTAGGGTCATATGCCACAACCACTACCTCCAGGTTCTCTTTCTCAGCACCCAGCTTCCCGACAATCCTTTCAAAATCGGCTGCTGCAAGAATCGAACGCTTTTGTCCACCAGATAAAAAAACCACCATCAACACTTTACCATGACCGTGCCGGTGGTCAAACACCTGTCCGGCTACATCAAATGCTGAAAATTCAGGCATCTTTTCGCCGACACTAATCCTACGTCCCTCTGCGTTGGCCGTTCCAGACAAGATAAATTGTCCCGCTGCAAGCACGAGCATCACACACGCGAGAATGGTCACTTAGGTACTCCCATTTGTCTGAGGATGGTGCGGGCCAGTCGAGATATGTCCGACTACTTTTCCCATGTTGATGAGGAACTGCGAGGGTTCAAAGAGTCTTAGCACATCTAAAACCACAAAGCCGCGTACCGGCGCGCCAAACGGTACTCGTGCGGTATTCCGTTCTTAAGTAGGCAGGGACACCAAAGCGCCAAGGCCCTCCTCGCAGCACATGGTGCTCTCCATGCTGCGATGGCCGTAGGTCGCCCTGCGAGTAACGTTGGTATGCACCTTCCTCGTACCATTCGGCACACCACTCGAAAACGTTTCCGATCATCTGGTAAAGCCCATAGGGGCTGCGCGCAGTTGGGTATGCCCACACACTGATGATCTCCTCGGGCTTCGGCTCTTCTGCAACAGGTTGTGGTCTTCCTACCTCCCATTCATCTCCCCATGGATATAGTCGTCCATCAACTCCCCTTGCGCCTTTTTCCCATTCAAGTTCAGTAGGGAGCCGTAGGCCAGCCCATTTGCAGTACGCCGCAGCGCCTTCCCATGTGACCCATACGACAGGCAACTCGGCTTTTAGGGGATCCACCTCATATGTGTCGCCCTTTTTATGGATAGCAGCGGTCTCATGGCCGAGATTAATCCAACTGGCTAACTTCGGGGAATTGGGTCGGCGCTCCGTCAGAAAGCGAGCATACTGTGCATTAGTTACACAGGCAAGTGCCAGGTAATATGGGCCAAGATGCACAAAAAAGTTGCCCTCGCCCGCCAAGAAGTCTCCCTCGGGCACAAAGGCCAAGACCGTTCCATCTTTGCTATTTCGAAGTCGCCACACTTTTTCGGCAGGTGTAGCTGAGGGAACAGATCCGGCCGGCTGGACGGGGGACAGTTCGGCGACTTCCAGTACATCGCGTCGCAAGGCCTTGAGGATTCGCCTCAGAGATTCTTCCTTGGTGAAAAAGTAACCCAACACAAGGGAATCTATGGATTCTTCGGTTTCCAAGGATTCGATGCCCTCCTTGGCGATCCGCCTGATTTCTTCATCGCCGTTGGCAAGTGCAGAAACCAGAAAGGGCACCGCTTGTGATGTTTTACTGGCTGCCAGTTTCCGACACGCAATCCGACATATGTGCGTGCGAAAGAACGGCACTTTGGAGTTCAGTTGTCTTGCCCACTTTAGGAGCTTGCTTTGAATCGCCATCGTATCAGTCCTTTCGTTTCCCTGGGCCGTTCGTAATAGAGTTCAGGCCCAGGAGTCTGTCAGTTACCTTGCGCAGAAACATTGGATCGATCGGCTTTTCAAGGTAAACATCGGGTTCGGTCCCTAAGAAATCATAAATGTCCTGAGTGGAAAAGGTGGTACCAAGTCGCTTGGAAATGCTTGTTAGCATAATAACAGGGACGTTTTTGGTTTTAGGATCTGTTTTTAGATCGCGCAATGTGTAAAATCCCGGCCGCCCAGGCATGTATACATCGAGTATAATTAGGTCTGGAAGCTCCTCGCGGGCCCGCGATAACCCGGCTAGTCCGTCGCCCGCACCTACGACCTCGTACTTCTCCGGTTCAAGCGCGGCTCGCACAAACGCCACAGCAACCTGGTCATCGTCCACGACAAGCACTTTTCTTTGTTGAGCATTCATGTCTTTTCTCCTGAAATGATTTGGCTGCCTCATCCAGATTTCACTACAACGGGCAGTTATGCTACCCACACCTGGCAAATGAGTTGGATCGGATGTTTGTCAGTGGCCAGAATCCAATATACAGATAATCGGCACCGGCATCTGCCGCCATCATCAATAGTGCTGGGGTACCGGTGGGATAGCTCAATTGAATTTTGCGCTCGCTCTACGCATGCGGTTTCCCAACTATCGGAAGAGTAAACGAAAACGTCGTTCCTTTGCCTTGCTCACTTTCAACCCATATCTCTCCACCGTGCGCATTAAGAATCTGCTTGACGATTGACAATCCCAGTCCGGTTCCCTCCACAGCCTCTGCCTTGACGTTGTTTGCACGGTAGAACTCTTCAAAAATATGGGGCAGTGCATCGTCAGGAATTCCTACTCCGTTGTCTTGTAATTTCACCAAAATCTTATCGTCGGTATTCGACACGACCAGGTCAACGTGTCCGTCTATGAGGGTGTATTTGGCCGCGTTTGTCATGAGATTACTGAAAAGCTCGTGGATTGCGTCCGGATTGCCATAAACTGCTGGCAACGCCGCTGGTAGCTTTTGCTTCAGTGTCAGATTCTTCCCTGCCACATATGGCTGTACATCTTCGAACACTTGGCTGATTATTTTCGACAAGTCGACCTCAGTCTTCGGTATCTCTTTAGCGGCCTTGATCCTTGAAAGGCTAAGCAAGTCCTTGATCAAATGACCAAGATAGTCGCTTCTGCGCTCTGCCCGCTGGATCATGTCCAGCGCCTCCTCCGGAATCGGACCAGTAAATCCTTGGGTCACTAATTTGAGGCAACTTGTGATCATAGCCGCAGGTTCGGCCAAATCGTGCGCAACTCTCATGACATATTTCGATTTAATTCGGTCTTGCTCTGCGAGCTCTATGTTTGCCTGCGACAGCTGTTTTTTCCTTTCGTGCAACTTTTGGGCTATTGAAGCTGCAAAGAAGGCGGCTACACAAAGCGTAGTGATCAGTGCAAAGACAGCAACTGTCACGAACTTCCAGTTATTATGAAGTTCATCAACCAAAAATCCTTCGATATGGTGATGAGCTACGAGGCCTGTTAATTCCGCTATCGCTACTCCAGCTATGCAAACAGCCGCAAATAGAACCTGTAAGGCCACCTTTCGCCACGGCAATAGGATGGCAGCAATAATTGTGTGAAACAGGTAAAAGGAAATAAAGGGATTCTCGATGCCTCCGCCAAAATGCATCAGAATAGTGAGCACCAGAATATCCATTCCGACTTGTATAGAGGCAAATCTGTCGCTCCATTTGCCTTCTGCTCGGGCTCTGCGGGCCAGAAAGAAAAAACCGGCATTGTATAAGGCTATCCAGATACTGATGAACACAAACGGCCCGAGAGCAAACTGCAACTGCAGCAGCCTGCGTCCGACTACCGCAAAAACCAACACTGCGACCGCTGCTAACCATCGCAGCCGAATAAACCAGCCTATCCTTCCGGCTGCCTCCTCTGGTATCAGCGGCGGTTCGAAAAAACTCACTCCACTTTCTCCTCATAGCTTACGTAGAAGGTTGTCTTTCCTCTTGGTACTTTTTTGCAGTTCTATTTCTTCACACCTGCTCGTCTGGCTGACCACCTACATATTAAAATTCTGCTGGTAGAGCCTGCACCTGTTCGTATGTGAATACCGGCCCATCTCGGCAGACGTATTTGCTGCCGATGTTGCAACGGCCGCATAGGCCGATGCCGCACTTCATTCGCATTTCGAGGGAAGTTACAATTTCATTAGGCTCAAAGCCCAGCTTGGTTAGCACTGGAAGTGTGAATTTAAGCATGATTGGCGGCCCGCACACCAAGGTAATCGCATTATCGGGGCTTGGGGCGACCTGCTCTAAGACGGCAGGCACGAATCCCTCTTTGCCAGTCCAGCTCTCATCACCTTTATCAACGGTTATATGCGTCTCTATATCTTCACGCGATTCCCATTCTTTCAGTTCATCCTTGTAAAGCAGTTCGCCCGGGCTGCGTGCACCATAGACGAGGACAAGATTGCCGAACTTCGCACGGTTGGCCTCGTGCAGGATGTATCGGATCGTAGAGCGTAGCGTGGTGAATGCAAATCCGCCTCCGACAACTACCATGTTCCTGCCTTCCATTCGCTCCATTGGGAAACAATTGCCAAGAGGCCCTCTCACACCGATGCGGGTTCCGACAGAGCAGTTATGCAGCGCATTCGTTACTAGTCCGTCTGGATAGCGTTTCACTGTGAACTCCAGAAATTCCTTGTCCATTGGGGACGAGGCAATGCCAATCGGGCACTCTCCAACGCCAAAAACAGTCAGCTCAGCGAACTGGCCGCACTGAAAGTGAAAGTCATTTGCTTCCTCATCGCTGCAAAATACCAGCCGGAACGTTTTGAGATCCTTGACTTCGTTCTCGACTGTTATCTTCTGAATCGTAGTCAGAATTGGGCGGTAAGGGTTTTTCACAATTATTTTGCCTTCTCTTCTGTTGTGGCGTTCGGTGCCGTCGTTACCTTTTCAAGAAGCTCTCGAATATCCAGATTGACCGGGCAGCTGCGCACACAACGTCCACATCCGACACAACCATCAATGCCGTAGCGTTCCGTGTAGTAGCTGAACTTATGCATGGTCTTCTGGCGAAGGCGTGCGGCGTTGACGGGCCGCGGATTGTGCCCCGAGGCGTGCAGCGTGAACATGGAAAACATACAGCAGTCCCATGTGCGTATCTTTTTTATTCCGGAAGAAGTCTTCTCGTCCACAAGGTCGAAACAATAACAGACAGGGCAAAGGTACGAGCATGCGCCACAGCCAAGGCACTTGCGCGAAATCGTTTTCCAAATGTCTTCCTCAAATATACTGTCCAGATGGGATTTCGCGTTCCCGATGTTTAATTGGGATTTAATCTTGCTCCTTACCTCCTTCGCCTGTTTATCCCAGCTCACAGAGCTCACAGTGGAGAAGAATTTACCGTAGCGTGCCAGGAAATCCTTGCCCTTTGAAGTAACAGCTCTGGCCAGCAGCGAGTCAACGGCATCTGCCAATAGAACGTCCGCTCCTTCCTGGCCAAAAGGGTCACCTCCCACCGCTGTGCAGAAGCAGCTGCTCAAAGGTCGAGTACACGCAAGCGCAATAATAACAGTATTCTGCCGGCGCGTAACGTAGAACGGGTCTTTTATCTGTTCTGCGTCAAAGACCCGGTCCAACAGTGTTAGTGCTCGACAGTCACAGGGGCGCATGCCAAAGATGACTCGCTTCTCCTCGGGCAGCGCCTCATTGACGAAATTCTGCCCGTCAAATTCATAAACCACCTCCGCCCTTGGCTGGAACAGCTCTTTGGAAGATATGGTGGAATTTCGATAGACCAACATCAATTCTTCAGCAGAATCTATCTTGCAGAAAGTAACGATATTATCTTCAGCCCTCGGTCCATAGAGCGCATAATCCACAGACACAGCTGTCAACAACTTCGGTATTTGATTTTTCGCGATTTTACTGTCTGTCATAAATAACCAAAACCTTAAAGTTAATAACTAAAAAACTACAGATAAAATTTCAAAACTCTTTTTTCCTTTCTATTTATCAATGTCAGGTATTTCGATTCGGTTTTGAGTTTTGGTTTTGCATTTTTAGTTTTAAGTTTCACGCTTTTACAAACCTACCCCGGCTCTGTGATAAAGTTATCTGAATCGCTGGCGTTGAATTCGGTCAGCGGCGGGACTTGCTCAAGGTCAAGGCCCACAGTGTAGCCAAACAGCTCTTCGGCATCTTTTACAAGCCCGTAGGTGAAAGTCCGCAAATCAACACCCATAGGGCACGCCCGAACGCATGCTCCACAGTCCGTGCATCGGCCTGCCTGATGGAACATTCGACCGAGGTGGTAGGAAATCACATCGCGTAGTTCGTTGCCGGAACCCGTCCAGTTCGGACGAGTCTGATTGGCAAAACATACTTTGCAGTAGCAATTGGGGCAGGCACTTCGGCATGCGTAACAAAGTATGCATTTCGAAATTTCGTGACAGAATTGCTCCCACCTTTCCTCGGTCGATTTTTTCAAGAACTCTTCGAAACGATCATCGGGCGCTAATGCGCCTTGGCCCTGCGGGAGTTCTCCGATAACTATGTCGTAGATAGGGGCCGCCCTGTATGTACAGAAACGGCATGCTTCGGCGAACAACTCCTGTCTGTTGAATTTCCTTTCCTTGCCTATCTCGTCTTTGATGGTAACTGTGCTATCACCCTCTTTGGCAGAGACAATCTCATTCGTTCCCATCAGCCGCTGCGCTATAGTTGCATCCAGCATTCCCTCGCAGGGAACTGCAATGATAACGAGGTTTTCCTTCGACACCTGCTGCTCTTTGATTAGCCCTACCATCGAGCGTCCGTCACAACCTTTCAAGATAATGGCCACTTTCGGGGGAGGCTTTTGTTCTTTCACTCGCGGGTCATGCGCAAAACACCTCGGCAGGTAAACTGCCAGATTGTTCAAACAGTACGAGTTCCACACAAGCTGCTGCGCAGCATCCGGCTTTGTGATAAAGCACGGCGTAGCCCTCATTGGTAATGAACCCTCACCAAAACCGATCACAAGATCGACCTTGGCCTCGGCAAGCAACTGTGCAGCGGTTTTTCTGATTTCTTCCTGAACAGACATTATTTTATGCCATCGTTGCTATTTTAGATGGACCTATGCGCTTGACCTGTTCAACTACCTTTTCTACAAGCGTGGCAAATCGAGCACCCTCGGCCGCGGACACCCAGGAAAACTGGACTCTTTCAGGACAGATGCCTACATGCCCGAGAAAATTCTTCAACATACTGAATTTCCGCCTCGCAACAAGATTTCCGCTGATGTAGTGACAATCACCCGGATGGCAGCCGGAGACCAGGACCCCATCGGCGCCACGATGCAGCGCGGTGAGTATATGCAGCGGGTTTATACGTCCAGAGCAGGGCACACGTATAATGCGGATATTCGGGGCGTACTGCATACGGCTCACCCCCGCAAGGTCCGCCCCGGCATAAGAGCACCAATTACACAGGAACGCCACAATCTTTGGGTTCCAATCCTTCTCATTTTTTTCTGTCATTGTTACTCCACAATTGCGCCGATTGCAGCGATGAGCTGCTCGTCACGAAACCCCCGCAGGTCAATAGCTCCGGACCGGCAGGTCGCCGAGCATGCACCGCACCCTTTACACAGGGCCTCGTTCACAACTGCGACGCGTTTTGTTTCATCAATTTCGATAGCGCCATACGGACACACTGCTACGCATGCACCACAAGCCGCGCAGCTTTCTGTGCGGACCTGCGAGACTTTACCCACGGCCTCGATTGTTTCTTTGCTCAGAACGGTCATGGCTCTGGTGGCAGCAGCCCTGGCCTGGGCGATTGACTCAGAAACGTCTTTCGGATAGTGTGCCAGCCCGCAGACAAACACGCCATCTGTAGCAAAATCGACCGGCCGCAACTTCACGTGCGCCTCCAAGAAGAATCCCTCGTCATTGAGTGGTATCTTTAACATCTGCGAGAGAACCTTGCTCTCGGAAGGGGCCACGACGCCTACAGCCAGTCCAATTAAGTCGGTGTCAATAACTACCGTCCGACGTAGCGTAAGATCAAAAACACGAACACGCACCCGACAAGGGCGGTTTTGATCAAGGTCGGTGCTGCCGCCTCCGTTTTCGCAAGTAACCACCGGCTTAGCATCTTCTTCATATCGAATGAATATGATTCCCTGTTCTCGCGCTTTTCTATAGTCCAGCTCGTGCAGACCGTAGGCCCGAACATCGCGATAGAGGACATAGACGTTAATGTCGGGATTAAGCTCTTTGAGCTTCAGTGCATTCTTAATCGACTTATTACAGCAGATACGGCTGCAATACGGACGCTCATCACACCGTGAACCAACACATTGTATCAGAACAACACAGCGTGCCTTGTCCAGTTTGTCCTTCAGCTCCCCATCGTTTTGTGTCAGAGCTGCCTCTAATTCACGTAGCGTAACTACCCTTGAGTCTTGTCCCCTCAAATATTCGTGTGTCTCCAGTTCCTTCGCCCCTGTGGCCACTACTACTGCACCGTGTTCGACCTCTGTGATTGTTTCGTCGCTGTTACTGTGTATCTTGGACTTGAAATTTCCTACAAATCCTTCCACTTCGGCAATTTCGCAATGTAGGTGAACATGAACATTATTATGACTGGTGACTTGGTCGATCAAAGCGTTCAAAAATTCCTGACCTGGTTGACCATTCATTGAGAAATAAACATGTTGGAAGTTGCCGCCGAGCTGCTTTTCCCGTTCGACGAGATGCACTTGGCAGCCGTGGTTGCCTAGTTCCAGTGCCGCCGTCATACCGGCAACTCCGCCGCCAATCACCAGAGCGTCATGGTTGACAGAGCAGCTCTGCGGTGAAAGTGGTTCCAGGCAGACGGCTTTGGTGATCGCCATTTTCGCTAAATCTTTGGCTTTCTCGGTCGCTCGATCCGGCTCTTTTTGGTGCACCCAGGAACAGTGCTCGCGTATGTTTGCGAACTCGAAAAGATAGGGGTTGACGCCAGCTGACTGAAGCGTGCTCTGGAAAAGCGGTTCGTGAGTCCTGGGCGTGCACGCACAAACAACCACTCGGTTGAGGCCTTTTTGGCCGATTGCTTCTGCGATGATACGCTGGGAATCACCAGCACAGGCGAATAACAACTCCTGGGCGTGTTCGACCCACGGTAGCCCTGAAACAAACTCCACCACCTTAGGCACATCTACCGTAGAGGCGATGTTGATACCGCAGCGGCAGACGAACACACCGACTCGCGGTGGCTCACCACGAATGTCGCGCTGCTGCGGGTACTCCGTCTTGATTCGCCTGGCTGGGAGGTCGGCTTGGAGCGAGGCCGCAGCTCCGGCGGCCCCACTGGCCTGAATCACCGTCTCAGGGATGTCCCTCGGCCCAGTCAATGTGCCGCAGGCAAACACTCCGCTCCGTGAGGTAAGCACAGGGTCGAATGGATTGCTTGTTACGAATCCGACCTCATTCAAATCTATGCCCAGCTTCTCAGCCAACTGTCGCGTTGACCCGGATGAGTGCAGGCCAACCGACAGTACAACCATATCGAATTCATCATCGCGCAACGGACCACCGTCATTCGGGTCATATCGAATTTGCAGATTGTCGTTGGCCGGGTTGATCTCCACCGCTGAGACGCGTGCACGAACCAATCGAGCCCCATATTCAGCCTGGGCACGCGTGATGAACTTATCGAAATCTTTGCCCGGTGAACGAACATCCATATTAAAAATCGTAACCTCAACATCGGGTAGGTGTTCGGCCATAATAATGGCGTCTTTTGCGGCCTGCATGCAACAGATCGCTGAGCAGAACGGTTCACACACCTGCATGTCGCGTGAGCCTATGCATTGAAGAAGGGCGACGCGCTTGGGTTCCTTCTGGTCGGATGGCCGCAACACATGGCCCTGGGTTGGCCCTGAGGCGCTTAGCAAACGCTCGAATTCTATGCTGGTAAGCACATTAGGTGACGTACCGTAACTGTACTCATCTTTGCGTTTTGCGTTGAATTCCTGCGAACCAACCGCCAAAATAATGCTGCCGACCTCGATGTCAAGAACGACGTCTTTTTGTTCGTAGTCGATGACTTTCTCTTCGCAAAATTTTTCGCAGATACGGCACTTTCCCTTTTGGAAATAGATGCAGTACTCCTTGCTGATGATGGGCACCGCGGGCACCGCCTGTGGGAAGGGAATGCGAATGCACTTGGTTTTGCTCAGAGCCTTGTTATACTCGTCCGGGATACGCACTGGACACTTGCTCATACAAACGCCGCAGCCCGTGCACCGGCTCTCATCCACATAACGAGCACGCTTCAGTACGCGCACTTGAAAATTGCCCGCTTCGCCCTCGACCGTTTGCACCTCGGCGTTAGTAATAATGTGGATGTTTTGGTTGGCTCCGGCCTCGACCAGTTTTGGAGACAGGATGCACATCGCGCAATCGTTTGTAGGGAATGTCTTATCAAGCTGTGCCATCCTGCCGCCGATGCTCGGCTGCTGTTCGACGAGAAAGACCTCGACTCCCATATCGGCCAAGTCTAGTGCTGCCTGAATGCCAGCTATCCCGCCGCCTACAACCATAACTGTTTTGTGATCCACGTTTGATTCCTGTTTGATTAGCCAACTAAGCCGAGGCAACGGCTGCGAGAGTTACTCGTGCCCGTGTTTTCTTTCGCCGAGTAAAAGCGGTGATTTTCGCTACAAGCTCCGTTCGATGGAGCTTGGCCTTTTCCTTACCTCGAAAGCCAAGCTCTTTGAGCATGCGATCTTGCTTTGTACCGTTGTAGAATTTTTGTCCGATACCAGTACGGATAACCGTTGTGGTGTAGCCATCCGGTGAGCCGAGCCCACCGACGGAGATGTCGGCGAAATCATTGGCAAAGTCTGGACAGGCCATACATGCTGGACGCGCAACCTCGTCCACCGCCTCGAACGGTAGGTGGTGTACTGCGCCGCTTGTCGCCGTCATGATCACGTCGTCTTTGATATTAAGCTTGGCTATGTCATCGATCTTTACACCCAATTTCTTCTCCAGTGCTTTCTTGGCCTTGGTATCGAAGGAGAAGTTTTCCATGCAGAAAAGTCCTACTGTAAACACAATCGAATCCGCCGGAACAATGTTTAAGGTCTGCATTTTTCGCACAGTGTAGATTTGGCACGGGGTACCCACCAATGCGATCCTGTCCAAACGGAGTTGATTGATCTTCTTAATTTCCTGGATAGTGGGACTGTAGGTGGAATACTCCTTACCGAACTGGTCAAGATGTTGGACCTCGTCGAAGTGTGTCCCTGCTGCTTCGATTAGTTCTTCCGGATTAGTAGCCAGAAAGGGCTGCCGGATAAAAGGACCAATTCTCTTGGAAACCAATGCACCCTGGATCAATCGCTTCTTGAGCGCATAGCGCAGAACAGAGGTGACCACTCCGCCATCCGTGCACACTTCGGCAACTTTCGGCTCGGTTGTGCGAGCCGAGGTTATTGCGCGATAGGTACCAATTGGCCGTTGCCAGCCGAACTTTTCACGCACCTCTCCATCAAGCGCCTTGATCTGCGGACAGATCAGGTAGCAGATACCGCACTTTACACAGTTCTCCTCCGCGACTAAGCGGGGCCCATCCGTGCGGTTAAACTCCAGCGCATTCATTTCATCGGCCGAACAGAATGAAGCGCATCCGCCACATCTGCCGCACAAATTTATGGCAATCACTTCCCGCTTGAGGTCTTCAAAGCTCTTGACGTCCTTTTCCAGTTCTTTTTGCTTTGTCATTGGCTGGTTCCTATTGGATTAGAGCCTCTTTCATAACCTTTCCGATGCGGCTTTCCAATTCCTCTAATGACACATCCTTCTTTTCAAAGAAGCCCTTGACCAAGTCATGCCGCAAAACCTGTGAAAATCTGTCTAATTCATTTATCCGCTCGAATATCTCGGGCGAAACGCGTTTTTCTTTAACAGCGAGGTACCGCAGCACGCGCATAATGTCCGTGAAGTTCACTTTTTGAGGACATCGCACATAGCACCTGTAGCACACCAGACACATCCAGATTAACGGTGAAGAAAGCACCTCTTCCCGCATGCCGAAAAGAATTTGCCGAATAATACGGCGGCAGTTGTATTTGCTGTCCACCTCGGTTACCGGGCAACCGGCAGCGCAGGTGCCACAAGCAAAACAGCGGCGAATGTTCTCACCGCCGGGGTGGCTGGCAATCTCGTCGCGGAAGCGCAGGTCCAGTTGGCTGAGCACCGCTTCGGCTGTCTGCGGCTTTTCGGTCTCACGGTCAGCTTGCGGTGAGGATTTGGGTTGGGGCTGTTTTTCTTTTTTACTCAATTTGGATTTAGCCATCATACGCTCCTGAAAAATCAGTTCTCCACGACCGACAACTCGTCCTCTCGAAAGGTTGTAAAAGGCAATTCCTCGTCGAGACTTCGCCCCGCTTCGTAGCCAAGGACCTCCTGAGCCGCAGCGGATATCTTTTGATAAATTCGTCCAAGTGGTATACCGTTGGGGCAGGCCGCCTCACATTGCCCGCATGCAACACATGATGTCGCCACATGGCTCATACGGGTCAGATGGAACAGCAGCTTATCCGGCGGCATAGGCAAAATGCCTTTCCTGCCGGACCAGTTTAAATACTTCTCCAGCGGGTATTCGAAAACCTGCCCATCAAATACACACTGCTTACAATAGCAGATCGGGCAGACAGCCCGGCAATTGTGGCAATTGATGCACAGTGAAGAAATCATCTCCAGAAAGTCGATCTGGTTCTGCTCGGCTAATTGTTTCTTGGCCTCCTTTAGCTTGGCCAAGGCACTTTCTCGTTTGCTGCTTTCCGGTGTATCTTCAAGGCCAAGGGCCTCGAATAGTTCTTTGCCTTTATCGCTCCGTGCCTGGAGGTGAATCTGCTGGTTGATGTCATCACCAATGAGTTGTATCGCTACGTCAGCGTACGTCGGCGCAGGGTACTGGCAGACCCGGCAAGCCCCACGAATCTCTTCCGGCAGGTTCCCCGAAGTTACTTGTTTCAAGAAATCAGCCGTTACCGAGGAAGCCTGTGGGTCCTGGTTCACCTTTGCCGCGTAATCCTCGACCGAGTACGTTCCCCAACAATCCACTCCGATAACCAAGAATGGGTCCATACTCGCCTGTTGCAATTTCACTAATTCGACAAGTGCACGAATCTCGCATGGTCTGAGCACCAGAGCGATAGGAGCGGGATTTGACTGTCCCTCGGTTACAGTAAGCTGCGGTTCATTGGCTGACTGCGCTTCTGCCCCGGTCTGTTCTTCAGGATTATTCTTTTCTGCGCCGACTGTCTGTTCCTCTCTCTGCCCCGGCGCCAGTTTCTCAGCGGCAGCTGGCTCAGACTGCTTGTCTTGTTCTCGTTCTGGCCGCTGGGCCGCAGCGGAGGTGAGAGAGATGTTGGCCATTTGGTCAATACACATCTTCGCTACGATCCGTGCTGAATTCACACCGAAGACCGGGGCTAAGGGATTGACCGCATCGAGCTTAGCAGAATCTCGCAAAAGCGTTTGAACAACGGTTTTCTTCGAAGGAATTTCCTGAGGCACTAAAACGGCGCTCACTAATCCCTCTTTGAGCATGGAATGTAGCAACTCTTGAATTGCTGTCACTGGATTGTTGTCTTTGACTTTTATTATTGCCACCGCTATTCCTCCTCAGTTTATATTGCCCAGGATTGGGCCAAAGTGTTCGGGCCCTGTTTTTTGAGGTCTGTCACCATTTCACGAATTGTCTCAGCGAATCGACTGCCCTCGCTGGCACTGATCCACCGAAGCCAGACTCGCTCCTGGCCGATACCAAGCTCGCGCAAAATGCTTTTCAGCACGGCGATACGTCGCCGAGCTTTGTAGTTACCGTTCGTGTAGTGACAGTCGCCAGGATGACATCCACCGATCAGCACACCATCGCAGTCACCGAGCAGGGCACGAAAAACGTAGAGCGGGTCTAGCCCCCCACTACACATCAGCCGGATGATACGCACGTTCGGTGGGTACTGCATTCTCGAAGTCCCAGCCAGGTCGGCTCCGGCGTAAGAACACCAGTTACAAAGAAATGCAATTATCTTTGGTTCAAACTCTTCTGACATTACTAAGCTCCATTAGAACTGACAAATTAAAGCTAAAAGCGAAAAACTATAACTTAAAATTCAAAACGAGATTCCTTTCTTCGCTCAGAATAACATGAGAAAAATACAAATTCTAAGTTTTGAGTTTTGGTTTTGCATTCTTAGTTTTAAGTTTTTCACTTACGTTAAGGAGTCTACCGCCGCCAGTATCTCCTCTTTGGCGAAACCGACTTGCTTGGTAGCAGCGTTTGGGCATACTGCTGCACAAGCACCGCAACCTTGACATAACACTTCAATAACCTTGGCGATTGTCTTTTCCGGGTCGATTTCTCTGGCATCATAAGGACAGACACCGACACAAAGACCACATCCGGCACAGAGTCGTTCCTTGATCTCTGCGGTGCGGCCTTTGGCCTGAACGGTTTCCTGGGCTAATAGGGTTGCTGCTCTACCGGCTGCGGCACGAGCTTGCGAGATGGCCTCGCTCACGAATTTGGGAGAGTGGGCTAAGCCGCACAGATAGATTCCGTCCGTTGCAAAATCCACAGGGCGCAACTTGATGTGAGCCTCCAGAAAGAAACCATCCTGGTCTAACGGTACCTTGAACGTCTTAGCGAGTTGATCATTGTCCGTTCCGTGAGCAATTCCAGTGCTCAGCACAAGCAGGTCCACAGCCAAGTGAAGTTTTTGGCCCAGAATGACATCATCCGCCTCGACTTGCAGAGGCTCCTCCGGCGTTTGGCCCAGAGCAACTTTGGGTTTGTTTTCCAGATCGTAACGGACAAAGATAATTCCTTCCTGCCTAGCCTTTTCATAGTACTCCTCGCGGAAACCATAAGTGCGGATATCCCGATAAAAGATGACCACGTTGGTCTGAGGATTGATCTGTCTGATTTTCAGCGCATTCTTGATCGCTTGTGTGCAACAGACTCTACCGCAGTACATCCTGTCTTCTTCACGGGAGCCGACGCACTGGATCATTGCAATAGTCTGTGCCGAGGTGATTTCCGCACGTTCGGCCTCATCAGACAATTTTGCCTCGAATTCCTTCTGTGTAATAACTCGATCAGACTGGCCGCGTAGGTACTCGTTTGTCTCATGTTCGGTCGCGCCTGTAGCAATGACCACCGCGCCGTGTACGATGACTATTTCCTGGGCCTCGTCATTTGTTCCGACGAGGGTCGTTTTGTAGTTGCCCATATAACCGGAGAATTCTTTCACACGTGTGTTCAAGTGGACGTGAATCTTTCTACAAGCCTCAACTTGCTCAATAGTGCGGTGCAATAGTTCCTGTGGATCATCGCCGGAAAGGGTAAAGTAGAGCTTTCGCAGGTTCCCACCAAGTTCTTTCTCTTTCTCCACAAGGTGAGTCTCAAAGCCTTGCTTAGCGAGGGAAAGTGCAGCTGTCATGCCGGCTATTCCGCCACCAACAACCATTGCCTCACTCCGGACAGAAATTGATGAACTGTGAACTGGACGGAGGAGTCCGGCTTTGGATACTGCCATTACAACGAGGTCTTTGGCTTTTTGTGTGGCACGGTTTTTTTCAGTCATGTGTACCCACGAACAGTGCTCGCGAATACTCACGAATTCAAGCAGGAACGGATTAAGACCAACCTCACGAATCGTATCCTGGAAGAGCGGCTCGTGTGTCCGGGGCGTACAGGATGCGATCACGATTCGGTTAAGACCACATTGTTTAATGGTTTCTTTAATCTTTTCTTGGTTGTCCTGGGAACAGGTGTACAGGCTGTGCTCACAGTGGACCACGTTGGGAAGGTCCTTGGCGAACTCGACAACCTCCTCAACATTAACCACGCCGCCAATATTGATTCCGCAATGACAGACAAATACCCCGATTCGTGGTGGCTCCTCGCTGACGTCCCTTTCAGGAGGATACTCTTTTTTCTCGATGAGCGTTCCTCTTGCCTCAGTGAGAAGCTCGGAAGCACGGGCAGCGGCAGCACTGGCCTGGATAACTGTCTCGGGGATGTCCTTGGGTTCGCCCATAGCACCGCAGACAAACACGCCTTCTCGGCTGGTGTCCTCGCTGGCAAAAGGCTTGGTCTCAACGAAACTATACTTATTCAGATCGAGTCCCGCAGCCTGCTTGAACATACACACATTTTTGGGCGGAATCAGCGCCGTTGAGAGCACCACTAAGTCATAATGCTCTTTCTCGAGTTTGCCCTGCTCATCCAGATAGCTCAGTAGAAGCTCGCCGTTGTGAGCGGCTTGTTCGACAACTGGGAGTCGACACCTGCGATACGAGACGTTATATTCATTCTTCGCCCGCTCGTAGTATCGGTCGAAACCCTTGCCGAACGCACGCATGTCCATAAAGTAAATGTCGGTATCGAGGTTACTGGCTGAGTGTTCTTTTGCGACTATAGCCTGCTTAGTGGCGTGCATACAACAAACTGAAGAGCAGTATTGATTACACTCCATGTCACGTGAGCCCACGCACTGAAGAAAGGCGATGCGTTTTGGTTCCTTGTAGTCGGAAGGCCTGACCAGATGTCCTTTATAGGGGCCCGACGCACTCAACATCCTTTCGAACTCCGGCGCCGTTACCACGTTTGCCAGACGCTGATAGTTGTATTCCAGCCGATTATCAGGGTAATACCGCTCATAGCCGGGTGCCATTATCACAGCTCCAACCTGGAGTTGAAGCTGCTCAGCCTGCTGGTCAAAATCTATGGCCTTAGCGTCACAGACGGCCTCGCACGTGCGGCAATTCTCGGTCTGAAAGTAAACACAATGTTCCTTGTCAATCGAAGGTGTGTTTGGAACAGCCTGGGGAAATGCCACGTTCACCACGGGACGAGGCCCAATCCCCATATCAAACTCAGACGGCAGGGCAGTGACCCCTCGAACGCAGAAATCCTTTGGGTCTATCGCACCAGTTGGGCAGATGAACGCGCAAGCACCGCAGCCCATGCAAACCTCAGACCCGGCATCGAAGGGAGGAATTACCTCACGCTCTATTCCGCGATTGGCAAAGCCTATGATTGCATTGCCCATACGTTCACTGCACATCCGCACGCAAAGGCCACAAAGAATGCATTTCTCACTACGCTTCTTGATTCGCGTCTCGGTGACGCCTAATTCGGCCGCAACGAGCTTTATCTCCTGCGACTCCGAACACCGCGCCAGCAGCAATTCCAGAACTATCTTGCGGGCTTTGATGACCCGTTCGGTGTTTGTATATACCTTGAGACCATTTTGGACAGGGTAAATACAGGAGGTCTGGATTCGCCTGCGCTGCCCATCGTCGAGTTCCACCAGACACAGGCGGCAGCCGCCATACGGGCTCAGGGCCTTATGATAGCAGAGGGTCGGAATCTTGATTCCAAGGGCTTGGGCCGCTTGGAGAATTGTCGTCCCCTCTTCTGCTTGAATGGGTTGGCTGTTAATGGTGAGGTTCACCATCATTCTGTCCTTGTCGGATTCATAGATTTACTATTGTCCCATCGGTAAGCAACCACATCGTCTTTTCGGTGTTCGAAAATGAATTTTACGTGTGGATGAGCACAAGCGAGTGTCGCTATCGTTTCGAGCATATCACCCAGAGGCTTGAGGTCTGGATGGCTCTGTTGAAACTTCGCGATAACCGCTGTGCCTTTGCCGGGCGCAGTCTGAATTTCTATGTCACCTCCAGCTTCTCTGGCTGCCTGGGCAAACAACGGCAGCCCAAGTCCTACACGCTTGTGGTGCTTCGTCGTGTAGAACGGATCAAGCGCCCGCTTTACTGTTCGCTCATCCATTCCACAGCCATTATCCTTAATTTCTATTTTCATGACGTCTTCTTTTGTCTCTTCAAAGATTCGAATCTCTACGCGACTGGCTCTTGCGGTCAAGGCGTTCTCCACGACATCCAGTAGGTGAAGGGAAATATCTTCCACGGCTCAATTTATAACCTCCCTTTCGTCCTCACCTAAAAGGGCTTTGCGCAGCTCCATCACAGAGGGCGAATCGGCAGTGAATGTGGTGAAAACCGCGCCAACTTTATCTAACTGGTGGGCATCAGAGAAACACACGAGCGGATAGTCTCTGGTTTGTGGGAAGCAATTCCTCACCTCGGCTATCGAGTGCAACAGCGAGACTTCCAAGGCGTCAATCTGTAATCCTTCCGGCACAAAGCCAAGCTGGCTGAATAGGCTAAAGCACTCACGGTCAACATGCGATGCAATGACCAGGCCACCGAAACCATGTACGCTTTCGACAACCTCCTCTACGCTCAACTTCGTAGCACCAATCAGCAACCTCCTCTCTCTCCCGACAATCATGCCGTCCTTATCACAGACGTACTGTTCGCCGAAAAGCTCAGGGTTGTTTTCCCCGTCAAGGTTTTCATCTATCAGTTGCTGCATTTCCTGTAAGCTCTCTTGTTCATCGAACAAACCAAGTATGTGGGCTTCTTCTCTGGTGGTAACTTCGATCCCACTGATCACAGTCATCCCCTCTCGCCAACCAGCTTGGCGTACAGCTGCAACGTTCCTTGTCGAGTTATGGTCGCAAATACCAATCACATTCAATCCTTTCTTCTTCGCCTGCCTTACGATTGCAAGCGGATGCATTTCTTTGTGAGCGCACGGTGAAAGGCACGTATGCAAGTGCAAATCCGCCCGAAACGTCGTTAGCATCACTGTGCACCTGATATGCCCATGTCGTGCAGCCTGCCGATAATCTCAAACGCCGGCAGCTTACTGACGAGAATCGGCACACCCTCCTGCTTAGCCTTCTGAACCGTCTCTTCATCGGGTTCACGACCGCAGACCAGTACAATCGCCGCCAGCTTCACAACAAGTGCAGCTGCTACAATGTTCGGATGTACATGCCACGTAACCCAGACGTTGCCTTGCTTCGCGTTGGCCAGTACAGTGCTAATCAGGTCGCCTGAGTAACCACCGGTGACCTCGACATCCAAGCCATTGGCTGCCGCTTTGACCTCAAGCTCGGTCCGTTGTATCATCTCGTAAACTGTCATCTGAACTGTCCCTAAATAGCTATTCTTGCTTCAAGCAATGTTCCTTTCCCCAAGCTTGAATCGAGATTCATTTCATCGGCGCATTCCTTGATATTGCACAAGCCCATACCAGCGCCAAACCCGAGTTCCCGTACCCAGTCTGCTGCCGTGGAGTAGCCCGGGGTAAGAGCAAGCTGTACATCTGCAATGCCAGGACCGTTATCCTTAGCCTCGATGGTGATCAACCCTGGCTCAACTTTTGCCGCAAGCTCCCCACCATTAGTGTAAATCACGATATTCATCTCGGCTTCATAGGCAATAATAGCGGTGCGTCGAAGTGCATGTGGATGGATTTCTAACCGACTGAGGGTTTTCTTCAGGCGGGTTGCTCCGGAGCCAGCCTCTTTGAAATCTTGGCCAACCACGCGATATTGAAATACAAGTGTGGTTCGATCGGCAATGATGTCCTCGAATATGTGGCTGGCGCGATAGCGGTGGATTTCCTCCTCCTGGTATCCGATCTCCAGCTTGTGCAACAATCCCGCTACGATGTCGCCCTTGGTTACGACACCGACTAACTTTTCTCCATCGCGTTGGATAACCGGAAGACGACCGTAACCGTGCCGGTCTAATCTACTGACGACTTGTACCAACGGCTCGTCATCGTAGATGGTTATCACGTCCCATGTCATTCGTTCACCGACTTTGGCTTTTGGGGGGCCGTTCGCTAACCAGTTGATAAAGTCCTCTATACTGATGATTCCTACTAATCGACCTTTTGATATCACTGGTGTGCCGGAAATGCGGTGACAACGTAGTATCTTACGAAGCTCTGCCATAGACGTATTCGGTGTGACGGTCACCACGTGGCTTGTCATCACCTCACCGGTCTTCATCTCATAGATAAGTTCCTGAGTTCGCGTAAGCCGTGCCTTCTTGGGCATCTGCTATTCCTCCACCTGAGAGCAGCCCTGCAGGTCATGGCCGTAAAGACGGCCACAGGATTCATACATGGGCAGAGAAGTGCAAAGCAAAGGAATACCTTTTTCTTTCGCCAGTTTGACTGTTTCGACTGGGGGACGTTTGCCCCGAACAAAACAGACCGCTTTTATCTCCGCTATCTCAGCCGTGCGAACAACTTGTGGATGTGTCAGACCAGTCAGGAGCAGCGACTCTGGCTTCGTAAAAGCCAGCACATCGCTCAATAAATCCGCACCACACGCCATTTTAACTTCTACATCCAGGTTTTCCTCACTGAACAGTATTTCTGCCCCCAATATCTCCCTAATCTGCAAGAGCGTCATAAGCCTGAACCCCTATCCTGTCATTTTAATACTCAGAATACAAACTACATTGCTGAGCTTCGGCACGACTTTTCTTGTCGCCGGTACACGGCAGCGAAATGCAAATTTGCATAGCTAAAACCGTCCCAAGCACATGCAACAACAATCGAGACTCCGATCCAGCTTCACTTGACAACCACTGCTTCGAACTTGCATATCTCACGGCAGACACCACACTTAATACACTTTTCTTCATCTATAATATGTGCTTCTTTCGTCTTGCCCGCTATAGCTTCCTTAGGACAATGCTTGCTGCACAGCGTACAGCCTTTGCATTTGTCCGGATTAATCTTGTAGTGGATCAACGCGCGACAGACACCAGCGGGACACTTCTTCTGATTGATATGTGCTTCATACTCATCACTAAAATAGCGCAAAGTGCTCAGCACCGGATTTGGCGCTGTGCCACCAAGAGCACAAAGTGAGGCATCTTTGACGGCCTCAGCTAAATCCTCTAAAAGACTGATGTGCTCCGGCTTTCCTTTGCCGTTGCAGATGTCTGCAACGATGTCGTGCATTGCCGCAATGCCCTCACGACAGGTTGTACACTTGCCGCAGGATTCATTTCGCAGAAAATCCAGGAAGTACCTCGCTACATCAACCATGCAAGTTCCTTCATCCATCACTATCAGTCCGCCAGAACCCATTATGGAACCAGCTTCGGCCAGACGTTCGTAATCGATTGGCAGATCCACCAGCGATTCAGGAATACAGCCTCCTGAGGGACCACCTGTCTGCACGGCTTTGAATCGCTTGCCGCCAGGGATGCCACCACCGATGTCGTGCACAATTTCGCGCAGCGTTGTGCCCATCGGAACCTCGACTAGGCCGGTATTGGTTACTTTGCCTACTACCGAAAAAACCTTCGTGCCCTTGCTTGATTCTGTGCCAATAGAAGAGAACCACTCACCACCCCGGTTGACAATTACCGGCACATTCGCCCATGTCTCCACGTTGTTGATATTTGTGGGTCTACCCCAGAGACCGGATTGGGCCGGGAAAGGTGGTCGGATACGCGGCTCTGGAGTGCGGCCTTCCAGGGATGCAATTAGCGATGTTTCCTCCCCGCAGACGAAGGCTCCCGCCCCACGGTGCACACTGACTTCAAAGTTAAAACCACTGCCTAAAATGTCCTGCCCCAGAAGCCCGTATTCCCTTGCCTGGTCGATAGCTATATGCAAACGCTTCATTGCTAACGGATATTCTTCGCGGATGTAGACATACCCATGCTCGGTGCCAATGGCATAAGCGCCAATTGTCATGCCCTCCAGCACAGCGTGAGGGTCCGACTCAATGATGCTGCGGTCCATGAATGCGCCTGGATCTCCTTCGTCGGCGTTGCAGATGATATACTTGCCATTGCCGGATGCCTTTCTCGCCAGTTCCCACTTGCGTCCGGTGCTAAAGCCAGCGCCGCCACGACCGCGAAGTCCTGAGGCTTTTATCTCGTCGATCACCTGTTCTGGTGTCATCGAGGTTAATACTTTTGCGAGAGCTTGATATCCGTCACGGGCTATGTACTCGTCGATCTTCTCAGGATCGATTAAGCCACGATTCTTCAGCACAACAAGCCGCTGCTTGCTAAAAAAGGCAATGTCACTGAGCTTTGGAATTGGCGGTTCGCCTTTTGAGGGAATGTACATGAACTTCTCAACGGGCCGACCCTTAATCAGATGCTCCTCAACCAGGAAGGGGACATCGTCCACAGTGAGCATCTGGTAGAAAATGCCGTCCGGCTGAACGATAATAATAGGCCCTTGCGCACAGAAACCCTGACACCCAGTGGCTATAACTTGGACCTCTTCAACTAAGTTTCGTTTTTCGATTTCCTCTACCAATGCATCGCGGACCTTGAACGACCGATTGGAGACACAGCCTGTGCCAGCGCAAATCAGCAGCTGGGCTCTGTAGGTCTTGGTTGCTCTAACTTGTAAGGCGTCTGTCGGCATCAGGATACTCTCTCGCTACCCATTCCCAAAGCAAAGTCCGTGACGATGTTATTGCCAAGAACATGCTCATTAAAAATAGTGCGTGTCTTGTCTTCGTCCAGATCGACATACTTGACGGGCGATTGATCTTTCAACTCCACTGTCATCATCGGCTCGCGGCTGCAAAGGCCCGCGCAGCCGGATGTGGTGACAATGACATCGTGAACCTGCTGCTGCTCGACAAGGGCCAGCAAAGTGGTCATGATTTTTCTGGCACCCGCTGAAATACCGCAGGTACCCATATGAACCGTCACTTTCGCTCGTCCAGCACCGTCTCGTAACAATGTCTGGTGCCTCATCCGCTCTGCAATCTTGTTTAGGTCTTCTGGTTTGAGTTTAGCCATTGGTTGTAACACCGGAATTGACTTCGGCGGTCTCAGACTCGGCCTTATAGCGTTCAAGAATCTTAGATAGTTTAGTCTGCGTAACCGAGCCGTACAAATCCTCGTTGATGGTAATCACCGGCGCTAATCCACAACAACCCAAGCAACGCACTTCTTCGAGGCTAAAGTTTCCATCTTTGGTAGTACCACCTGCGTCTATATTCAACATTCGCTCCATGGCCTGCAGGATTTGGTGTCCGCCTTTGACATGGCAGGCAGTGCCCATGCAAACACGAATGATGTACTTTCCCCTTGGTGTAAAGCTGAAAGCGTTGTAAAATGAGGCAATGCTGTGAACCTGGCTCAAGGGTATGTCTATAGCTCGTGCCGTATGACGCAGGACATTCTCAGGCAGGTATCTATAATGAGAGTTGATGTCCTGCAGCACAGATATTACCGCCGCACGTTCAGCCTCGTGCTTAGCAAGGATGTCTTGAAGAACTTGGCTATCTGCCTCGTCCAACTGCACCTTGCCGAGTTCGTCCACTTCTTCAAAATGGGGGACATTCCGCACGGGACAGTTATTCGTGCAGGTTCCACAGCCGGTGCACTTCTGCTCATCTATATAGCGAGGTCGCTTGTTGAGAGTTACTGCGAAATTACCTGCCGAGCCGTCTACTTTCTGCAAATCGGTATTTGTAATGATTTCGATGTTAGGATGTCTGGCCGTGTCCACCAGTTTGGGTGACAAAAGGCACATGGCACAATCGTTGGTTGGGAAAGTCTTGTCGAGCTGGGCCATTGCCCCACCAATGCTCGGCCCGTTCTCCACGAGATACACCTTGTAGCCCATGTCGGCCAGGTCCAAAGAAGCCTGAATTCCAGCGACACCCCCGCCGAGAACCATTACAGCCCCTACCTTGCCATTGCTACTTTTCTTGATGTTGATGTCCTGTATCATCTGGTTTTCTCGAAAGCGATAAACGCTGCTACGTAATGGCGTCCACCATTGAAACGATTTGTTCGCTCCGAAAATTCTTCAACTCACACGCCCCGCTGGGACAAGCTGAGGCGCATGCACCGCAGCCCTGGCAGAGGACTTCCTCCACAATCGCCACGTGCTTCTTTTCATCCATTTTCCGTGCATCATATGCACAGGCCGTGATGCATAAACCGCAACCACTGCAAATCTCATCATCGACTGAAGCAACAACGGGTTCTGAGCTGAGATACTCGTTGGCGAAGAGATTAAGCACCTTGGCTGCGGCACAACCGGCCTGAGCCACAGTATCGGGGATGTCCTTGGGAGCCTGGCACGCGCCGGCCAGGAAGATTCCGGCTGTATTTGTTTCCACCGGACGTAGTTTGACGTGCGCTTCGGCCAGAAACTTGTTTTCGTCGTAACCTATGCGAAGCTTTCTGGCCAGCTCCTCGATGCCCGGCGGTGCAACGATTGCGCAGGCCAAAACCACCAAGTCTGCGAGAATCTCAATCTGAGTACCGGAGAGCGTATCAGTCCCACGAACGATAAGCTTCTTTCCGCGCGGGTATATTTTGGAGACACGCCCGCGTAGATAAACAGCCCCTTCCTCAGTTATTGCCTGCTTAACGAACTCTTCGTACCTTTTTCCCCCCGCGCGGACATCCATGTAGAATACATATGCCTGCCCATCGTGCACGCGATGCTTAAACAGCCGTGCATGTTTAGCCGTGTACATACAACATATCTTCGAGCAGTATGAAATGCCCTTGGACTCATCTCGCGACCCAACGCACTGGATGAAGACAACCTCCTTAGGTATCTGGCCGTCAGAGGGTCTTTGGATCTCACCGGTGGTCGGACCTGACGCCGAGAGCATTCGTTCGAGTTGGAGACC
>CAYGBH010000007.1:0-31794 GCA_964348055.1 uncultured Pirellulales bacterium | reverse complement strand
GTTAAACATGGGCTCCAGAGCGGCGTAGTTTTCGACGTCCGCGAGGCTGAGCGGTAGAGAATAACCAGGAGCGTTCGGCTCAACGGGATTCTCATAAGGGACATAGTACTTGCCTAAGGCCGGTTTATCAGCCTCATCCGACTCCTCTGCCTCGCATGTTAGGCAATTGCCGAGGAACTGCTTAAGGTCGTTCGTGTCAACAACGCCGTCGCGGCTCAGGTCGGCGCCGCCGCACCAGTCCGGCTCGCCACAGCCGGTCTCGAGCCAATGGGAAGTGAGTATCACAAAATCAGCCGTGTCCACATCGCCGTCAGCGTCTAAGTCGCATCGGGAATACGGTAAGATGCTTTCGCACCCAATGCACCCGTTGCCTTGCATACAGATAGTGAAACAATAAGGATCTAATAATCCACGAACCCAAAGACGCTCGCCAACCTCGAATTGCTCTGTGCTATCCAGCAGGTACAATCCGCCTGCATCAGCTTGAAACAGTACGCACTCGACTCCTTGTACGAGCACGCCGCAGCCGTCGAAATAGCCGGGAACAAGCGAGACTATAAGGTCATTGGTGATTGGACCAAAATCAGACTGCACGGTCACCATCAGATGTCGCCCAATTACCTGGTATTCGTGGGGCACATCGTCCAGCCAGACCCCTGCCGCCTCAAAGCCGGGGGCAAGCTCAATGTCGAAGTAAGCTGTGGTCGTCTTCTCGTAGGTTGGGAAGTACTTGCCTGTTCCCAGCGCATAGAAAAAGACGAACTCCTGGGGCCGTTTGATAAGGTTGTGGACGTAATCAACGTGAAAGACAGCACCATCAGTTGCCCCTGCTGCTTCGTTTTGCGAAGCAAACGGCAGGGGCTGCCACTGAATCATGGGTATTACGGGCATTTCCGGCAGGACGGTCGGATACTCCTGGCTGCTCCAAGTCCATGCCAGCTCGACATCATCCTGCCAAACACGGATGTTGTCTGCATCAGGCGGTAGCGGAAACATCATTGAGTTGACATCTTCGGGGATGTATGTAAACGTGAATTCCCCGGTGAACACAGCGCTAAGCCCGGCGGGGCATGGCTTGATCTCCACTCGCATATCTTCAAAGGGCATACTTGCCGGCAGTGGCATTGGAATCGGGTTGGCTACAAGAGTAGTGGTTGGGACCCCGCAAGGCGGCAACGCCACCAAAATTATAGTCAAGGCAACAACCAGCTTCTCCATCTGAATATCCTCCAAGAAAAGCGCTGCTCACCTAATATTTTACCGCAAAGAGAGCATAAATTCAAGTAAAAGAGCATTTCGTTCGTTTTTCTCACAGGTTTTGAGCTTCCAGCTTCGCAGCTAAAGGTTCATTGAGTTAATGCCGATGATATTATAATGGATAGCGTATACAAAATATTAAGCCGTCATTCGTGAATCCGCTGTTTTGCTTCGCAAATCGAAGCAGTGGGGTCCCGAGCCACGAGCCACGAAGAATGCCCTCGACGCAAATACAATCTATTAGCCAAGAATTACCTTCTTTACCCTTGGGTCAGAGCGTCAAGAAGTTTTTGGACTATTTGATTATCGAGGCGGGCCTGTCCAACAATACCGTTTTGGCCTATGGTCGCGATTTGAAAGGCTTCCTGAAATACTGCAAATCCAGCAAAATCAGCCGACTACAACAGATAAAGCCACTCCTTATCCAAAACTATCTGCGAACGCTCGCTCAAGACCCAAAAAGCACCTCTTCTCGCGGCGGTGAACTTACCACTGCCAAAGCAGGCAGCTCGATTAAGCGCTCCTTAGTTGCTATCAGAATGTTCCTGCGATTCGCCAGACTTACCGGCCTTATCGAAGACGACTTTACCGCAATTCTTGAAAGCCCAAAAATCTGGCAGAAACTGCCCTGTGTCTGTAGTAAACAACAGGTTATTAATCTCTTAAATGCTCCTTGTCCTGACGAACCTTTTTACCTTCGTGATAAGGCAATGCTGGAGCTGCTATATGCCACCGGAATACGTGCCGGCGAGTTAGCGGGTTTGAAGACCTCGGATTTAAACCTTAATATCGGTTACCTGCGCTGCCTTGGTAAAGGTAATAGAGAACGCATAATCCCAATTGGAAAAGTTGCCATCGCAGCCGCGGTCGAGTACTTGACGAATCTGCGACCCAGATTGGTCAGGCCCTTCAGTGCCGATTCTCTGCTGCTTTCTCGAACAGGCCGGCCTATGAGCCGTATAGAGATATGGAGATTAGTCAAAAAATACGCGATTCGGGCCGGTATGCCCAGAAATTTAACCGTGCACACATTGAGGCATTGCTTCGCAACGCACCTGTTAGCCGGTGGAGCTGACCTGCGAAGCGTCCAGGAAATGCTCGGCCATGTGGACATAGCCACGACTCAGATTTACACGCACGTTGACCATGAAAGGTTAAGAAAGATTCACAAAGAATTCCACCCAAGACCATAAAGAGGGACCCCCCAAAGCGGGAACTCAAATGATTATCGATTTCCAACTGTCGGTTGCCTCTGATTAAATCAGAGGTGGAAATCGAAAATTGTAAATCAAATGGATTGACTTGGATGGATTTTGGGATTATTATGATAGCGGAATGGATAACCGCCACAAACGGACCTCTAATGCGGTTGTTAGAAGCGTGCGCAAGCGCAGTAGAATCGTCGGGTAGGGACACCGCAAAGCGGGAACCCAGCAGGTTCTTCAAGGTCATCCGAATGAGCACAAAACGGCTATATCTGGTAATGCTGGTGTTGGTAATAGGATGCCAGCAGGCCGGCATTAGTGTAAACAAATCAATCCTTGCCGCGAATGCTACAAATGGAGCATCTGCGAAGGCCAAGCCTGACGAGCAATTGGAAATCAACAAAAACGCCCTGCTCAAAGGCCCCAGCGAAGAGATACGCATAAAAGCAGCAACTGTGATGTTGGGAAGTGAAGATCCTTTGGCCAGAAAGATTCTTATTGATGCTCTGGTTCAAACTAATAATAGTGCCGCACGAATGGCTGTCTGTAAGGCATTAAGTCAGAGCCGGACAACAGAGATAAAAATCAATAAAAAAGAAGATTTTATCCAGCCATTGCTTAGTGTTTTTGAAACTGAAGTCGCTGCTGAGGCGCAATTAGCAGCGGATGCGACGCGTAGTTTTGAGTATAGCGAAATTGGTGAATCCCTCGAACGTATAACAACGGATAATTCAAAGCCGGTTAAGATGAGAATAAATGCCATAAACGCGCTGAAGCTTTGGCCGGATAAGGAAGCAACTATCAGACTTATGAGGTTGGTTGACGACACTGAAAAATTGATTTCAGCCGAGGCGGAAAAGGCCCTGCGTTCTCTGGGTATGCCTGTTGGCGAAAGCTATTGGGCACGCCAGATAAATATAAGTGAACTACAGGACAAAGGACGAGATGAGTTTCTACGAGAGTGGATTAATCGACAAGGAACTCAAATGAGTCAATTGATAATGGAAGTGAAGTCATGGCAAGACAGGTATCTCTCAGCACTGGATAAGATGTACAACGGCATCAGTGATGACACAGCCAGAGGCCTGTTCTTAGACAAGTATTTGCGGGATACGGAAGCGGCTGTGAGATTGTGGGCGTTGGAAAAGGTTCGCCAATGGCGAGTAGCTCCGGGAACCTCCAAACTGCCACCTAAACTCGAACCTGTTCTGGTCGATTTGATTTCGGATCAAGACACAGCCGTTCGGCTAAAAACAGCCAAGCTGTTGTCTTTGATGGGTGAGTTGAATTCAGCTCAGCGCCTGCTGGCCCAGCTCGAAGCCGAACAGAACGAAGAAGTCAAAATGGAGTTGTTCGTAGCGCTAGGTGGAGCGTGTTACTACGCCTTTTTGCCCGACTCACCGGTCAAGATTCCCAACGAGACAAGAACAAAGACCTTGGAATGGGCGGTAAAGTATCTGTCTGGGCAGGAGCCAAAAGGGGCAGAAACCGGCGCCGAAGTTATGAAAAAACTGCTTGAGCAGGACGGATTAGAGCCGGAAGAGGTTGATAGACATCTTGGTTACCTTGCAGAAAGATATAACGGGGAAAAAAATAATCCCAACGGGGCCCTGCGCGGGGAATTGCTCAGTGCAATGGCCGGTTTGTGCGCACAGGGCAGCGCCTGCAAGGCCAAAGCAGCGAAGCTTTTTAATCCTTTGTTTGAAGCAGCCTTGCGTGACGAAGCAGATTTCGTCCGGGAAGCAGCAGTAGCCGGGCTTATCCATATCGACGAGACAAACGCACTGAAAATATTGAGAAATGACTTCGTCAATGACCCCAGCAGCAAGGTAAGGGAGAAACTGATAGACCTCGCTGGTAAAATCGGCGGCAGGGAAGATTTGACCTGGCTGGCGGAAAAAATAGGTTCAAACTCTGAAAGTAAGCTGGCCTGGCAGGCGATGCTCAAAATATTCGATAGCTCCGATGCCAGTGTCCTGGACAATTGGATAGACAAATTCACCTCCCAAAATAGCAAAACCAGGTTATCTGATGAGCAGAAAATCGCTTTTCTTGAAATGGCGGAGGGAAAGGCCGTCAGCGAAAACAAATCAAAAATGCTAAAAAACGTTAGAGAGAAATTGGCTGAGCTTTATTATAAAATAGGCCAGTATGAACGAGCGGCAGACTATTCAGGCAGGTTGTATGAAGCTGCCCCGACGACTAAAGAAAAAGAGGCGATTTTACCGGACTTATTGGATGCGTATTTGAGATGGCCGAATGAAGAACTTGCGGCCAAATTAATACAAAATCGCCTACTGGCAGAAGACTTAGACCCTAACGATATTGTTGTACGCTCAATTAACAATTATCTAAGCAACCCCCATGCTGGAGCTGACCCTAACGTAGTCTTGCAGGCAGTTATAACTAAAATAAAGGCCCCCAGGAACAGGCCTAAGTGGGCCGAACAGAAGAAACGCTGGGTTGACCGCCTTGGTGAGGCCAAAGGTTCAGACAAGCCCAAATAAGGCGGTAATTAACCACGATTTGTTTTACAATTGGGGCGGGTATTTATATAATTTTGTGTTAGTGAGATAGCATCTTTGACAGGATTTTTTTAAAAAAATCTAAATATTTTTTGTTTTTTTTCAGTTTTTTTGCATTTTTCTGTTTTTTATGTTTGCACCTTTCCGATTATTCTCGTAGATTATTTAGTTTATATTAAAAACATTGATTAGGAGTCCATGCATTCCCGGTATGGATTTATAGGCCGGGAGAAAGGGAAGGTTCGCATTTTCCGGCTTGCAATGCGGGTAATATTGCTGTTTCTTACTCCAGTCATCGCCAGAGCGGCAAATTGGGTATTGCTGCTGTAGCTCAGTGGTAGAGCGCGTCCTTGGTAAGGACGAGGTCATGGGTTCAAGCCCCATCAGCAGCTAAATGCATGCGGGTCAAGCTAAGATAGCTTTTCCAGCACCAAAACGATGCCAGAAAGCACTTTGGATGCTGGGTAGGAGTAATCTTGGCTGTGAGTTGATTATATAGGTTTGAAAGCGGTTTTTTAGAAATCGGGTAGGGAGTAAATAAATACTATCCCAGCACATTGGAGGTTTATATCAAGATGGCTAAGGCGGTATTCGAGCGGACAAAACCACATATCAATATTGGTACTATCGGTCATATTGACCACGGCAAAACAACGTTGACGGCTGCAATCACGATGCGACTGGCACATAATGCCGGTGGCGGTAATATCAAAAGGTTTGATGACATCGACAATGCTCCGGAAGAGAAAGAGCGCGGCGTTACAATCAATACTGCCCACGTGGAATATGAAACGAACAAGCGTCACTATGCCCATGTTGATTGCCCGGGACACGCAGACTATATCAAGAATATGATTACCGGAGCAGCCCAAATGGACGGCGCTATTCTGGTAGTGGCAGCCAATGATGGACCTATGCCACAAACTCGTGAGCACATTCTTCTGGCCCGTCAGGTCAATGTTCCGAGGATTGTAGTGTTCCTGAACAAGGTGGACATGGTTGATGACCCTGAACTGCTGGATTTGGTCGAACTGGAAACACGAGATCTGTTGAACAAATATGAATTCCCGGGCGACGACATACCTATTATTAAAGGTTCGGCTCTGGCGGCGATGGAATGCGAAGGTAAAGATGATGAAGCCTGCAAGTGCATCGATGAGCTGATGGTAGCGGTCGACGATTATTTCCCGCTTCCTGAGCGGGATGTTGACAAGCCGTTTCTTATGCCGGTCGAGGACGTTTTTAGCATCAAAGGCCGTGGTACCGTCGGCACCGGCAGGGTTGAGCGCGGTAAAGTCCACACCGGCGAGGAGATTGAAGTCGTCGGTCTTGCAAAGGAGACGCGTAAGACGGTTGTTACCGGCGTTGAAATGTTTAATAAAACGCTCAATGAAGGTCAGGCCGGTGATAATATTGGCGTGCTTTTGCGAGGTGTTGAAAAGAAGGAATTAGAGCGGGGACAGGTTGTTGCAGCACCCGGTAGTATTACCCCGCATACCAAGTTTCTGGCGGAAGTTTATGTTCTAACCAAGGAAGAAGGTGGTCGTCATACACCGTTCTTCGCAGGCTACAAGCCGCAATTTTATTTCAGGACAACGGATGTTACCGGTTCTGTTCTTGCGTTAAAGAGCAGGGAAGGCAAGAGTGCCGAGATGTGTATGCCAGGTGATAATATAGCGATGGAGGTGGAGATTATTGCCCCGATTGCTATGGAAGAAGGCCTTCGCTTTGCTATTCGTGAGGGCGGTCGGACAGTCGGTGCCGGTGTGGTAACTAAGATTCTTGCCTGAACATCTCTGAGTAGCTGTCTGGGAACTGTGAGCGCCACAAGACCAGGGCGTTCGGCTCGGCCGAGTGTATCCAGGCGGACATCTGCAGGACAACCAGATGTTTCTTAAGTAAGTCTGTCTGGCGAGTACGAATCTTATGGCTAAAAAGAAGAGCAAAAGAGAGTATGTCTGGTTTGAGTGCAGCCAGTGCAGCAACAGAAACTATCGTACAAGTGTTAGTGTAGCAGAGGGTACGCCGAAATTACAACTCAAAAAATTTTGTCAGAAGGAACGTAAGCATACTGTTCATAAGATACGACGCAAGTAATTGATTATTGATGATTGATAATCGATTATTGTAAGACAGAGGCTTCGGCGTTTTTAAGTAATTACAAATAATCAATAATCAATTGGATAGGCCAGTAGCTCAATTGGCAGAGCGTCGGTCTCCAAAACCGAAGGTTGGGGGTTCGATTCCCTCCTGGCCTGCTTCGAAGCGAGATAAGGGATACGCTTCGTGAGATACGGAGTCGACATGGTTTTTGGTATTTATAAACGCGGTCAGGGCAAATATACAAGGCTCTGCAGTGCTTTTGCAGCAGCAATAATTGCGGGATTGGGCTGTTGGCGGCTTTACGAGAAATTACAGGCAACGGACCTGGGATTGTGGGTCGAAACCATGGTGCCTGCCGGCTTGTTTGTTGTCTTAGCCCTCTTGATTTCTTGGTTGGCAAATAAACCGTCAGTTGCAGATTTTATGATTGCCGCTGAGGGCGAAATGAAGAAGGTCAGCTGGTCAAGCAAGCAGGAGATAGCTGTTTCGACATTTATCGTTATTGTGGTTGTGATTATTATGGCTGCACTTCTTGGAACTACAGATTTAGGCTTTAGAACGTTTTTTGTGTGGCTCTTGGGCTAATTTGTATCTCGAACAGGATACGAGATAAGGTGCTAATATGCAGTGGTACGTTTTACGAGTTGCGGCAAATAAAGAAGTGCAGGTCAAAGAAGCTCTTGCGCGGAAGGTAGAGAGGGAGGGTGCAACCGACATTATCGGTAGAATAGAGGTTCCTGTAGAGCGGATTAAGCGCATTCGGGGCAACAAGCAAACAGTGCATAAGCGAAAACTGTATCCCGGATATGTTTTTATGGAGATGGAGCCGACCGATGATGGCCGGGTACAGGAAAAGGCCTGGTTTATGATCAAAGCAACACCTGGCGTCGGGGATTTTATCGGAACAGAAGGATTTCCAACCCCGATGCGGGATACAGATGTGGCAAAAATGCTTTTGGAGGCCGAAAAGCCTGAGGAGGCACCAAGCATAAAAGTCGAGTTTAAGAAAGGCGATCAGATTAAAATTCGAGAAGGTGCTTTTGAGAACTTCGAAGGTATTGTCGATTCGATCGATTCTGAGCGCGGGGTCGTAAAGGTAATTGTTACGATATTTGGTCGAAGTACACCACTGGACATAGAATATTGGCAGATCGAGAAATTGTAATCGAGTTGGCAGTGGGCCCCATTTTGCCACTTATGCAAAATGACAACCCACTTCATACATAGAGTACGAACCAGGAATTAAAGGTCAACGATGGCCAAAGAGATAGCAGTAAAGATTAAATTGCAGGCGCCAGGCGGACAGGCGACGCCGGCCCCGCCGATAGGACCTGCTTTGGGTCAGCACGGCGTTAATATCGGCCAGTTTGTTTCACAGTTCAACGAACGAACAAAAGACCTTAATGGAACAATCGTGCCGGTTGTAATAATCGTCTTTACCGACAAGAGTTTTACCTTTGAGGTCAAAAGTCCGCCGGCGGCGGTCCTGCTGAAGCAGGCCGCTGAAATCGCAAAGGGCAGTGGCGTCCCAAACAAAGAGAAGGTCGGAGAAATCAGCGTCGAGCAACTGCGTAAAATCACGGAGACCAAGTTCAAGGATTTGAACGCTTACGATTTGGAGCAGGCTGAAAAAATTATCAGAGGTACCGCCCGAAGTATGGGTATAGAAATCGTACCTCGTAAATCGTGAAACGAGATATGGTATTCAGAAGCAAAAGATATAGAAAAGAGGCGCAGCAGCTAAACAAAGAGCCGATGAACATAGCTGAGGCGGTCGAAAAAGTCAAATCGTTTAACTCGACAAAATTCGACCAGAGCATAGAATGCGTGTTACAACTGGGAATCGACCCGAAGCAGGCCGACCAGTTGGTTCGAGGCTCAATCTCTTTGCCTAATGGAATAGGTAAGCAGAAAAAAGTCATCGCTTTCTGCGAGGATGCGGAGGTTGAGGCAGCCAAAAGCGCTGGTGCCATTGAGGCCGGGTGCGATGAGCTGATAAAAAAGGTCTCGGACGGCTGGATGGATTTCGATGTGGCTATCGCATCGCCGAAGGTGATGAGCAAAGTAGGCAAGCTCGGCCGGGTTCTCGGGCCACAAGGGAAGATGCCCTCACCCAAAAATGGCACGGTTACCGGTAATGTTGCGACCGCAGTGGCCGAATTTGCTGCAGGCAAAGTCGAGTTTAGAAACGATGCCGGCGGCAATATCCATGTAGTAGTCGGCAAGCAAAGCTTTGAGACCGAAAAACTGGTAGATAACATCGATGCGCTTGTCTCGCATATAAAGAAGATCAAACCGGCAGCGGCAAAAGGTACGTATATCAAGAAAATGCGTATATCTGCGACGATGAGCCCAGCCATAACAATTGATTATTGAATTATCGATTACTGGTAACGCGATACGAGATACGAAAAATGAGCAAATACGTAAAAGAGTTACTGCAGGAGGAGCTGGAAAAGAAAATTGTCAACGAAAACATCAAAGATTTCCTGGTTGTCAGCACCAGAGGACTCGACGGAGTTGACAATAACCTGATGCGCGGCGAGTTTAAAGAAAAAGGCATCAGATTATCAGTGGTCAAGAATTCGCTGTTTAGAAAAGCGCTGCGTAACCAACAAATGGAACCGGCAGCAGCATTGATCAGCGGCCCTTGCACTATTGCTTATGGTGGCGATAGTATCGTTGACGTCGCAAAAGTCCTGGCCGAATGGGTCAAGAAGATTCCAGTGATAGAGATTAAAGGCGCTTTTCTTGATGGTTCGACTTTGGACGCCAAAGCAGCGGAGGAGCTTTCAAAGATGCCGACACGAGCAGAGTTGCTCAACAAGATTGCCGGCTCGATACAGTCGGCTGTCGGGAAATTGGTCTCAACCGTTAGTGCCCCTGCAGGAATAGTTGCAGGTTGCATCGAGACTATCGCAGAGAGCAGCGAAAAACAAGCAGCATGAAATGAAATAAGAGATTGCCTGCGTGGCTGTCCCTGTTTTAGTAACGGGGTTAAACGAAACGGCGGAGTTTCGGCTACCACCAGGCGCTATATAACAGGGAGTTAATAGAAATGGCAGAAGAGCAAGCGAAAGAAACTAAGAAAACAAAAGAAGCCAAGGCAACGAAACAGACCAAGGAAACGAAAAAAACACAGCCAGCTAAAGAGACTGGCAAGTGGGCCAGTAAGGTTAAGAAGCTTGGTGACGATATAATGAGTCTGACGTTGATGCAGGCCAAAGAGCTCGGCGACTATCTCAAGGACGAATATGGTATTGAGCCTGCCGCCAGCGGTGCTGTTATGGTGGCAGGCCCCGCTGCACAAGGTGAGGCCGAGGAGAAGGAAGAGAAAACCAGCTTCGATGTAATCCTCAAGGAATTCGGTGATAAAAAGATTCAGGTTATCAAGGAGGTAAGAGCTTTAACTGGGCTGGGATTGAAAGAAGCCAAGGACCTCGTTGACGCCGTTCCCAAGCCGGTCAAAGAAGGACTGAGTAAAGAAGATGCCCAAGCCGCCCGAGAGAAGCTCGAAGCTGTCGGTGCCGTAGTTGAATTAACGTAAAGCAAAGCATGATATTCGAATTTTTGAGATGTACTTCATTAGGATACGAGATACGCAATTTATGGCAGTGCCAGATAGTCCGGCACCGGTCTTTGGTGCTGGAAAAGCAGTTGGGGCATTAATGCTGGAGATTAGTAATGCGTGAGATTGGTGCAGAACAAACCGTTCGTGATTTTGGCAAAGTCAGTGATTCCGTTGAAATTCCGGACCTGGTAGCAATACAGAGGAGAAGTTACGAGCACTTTCTGCAAAAGGACGTGGCACCAACGAAAAGAAAATGCATCGGACTCGAAGCCCTGTTTAAGGAGATATTCCCTATTGAAAGCTATGATAAGAAAATGCTTCTGGAATATCTCTGCTACGAACTGGAGAAGCCGCACTATACGCCCATTCAGTGCCGGCAATTACGGCTGACGTACGGCCACCCGTTGAAGATATGGTGTAGACTGCGCATCAAGGATGGCGAAGATTTAGCCGAGCAGGCAATGTACCTTGGTGAAATACCGGTGATGATAGGTGGCGGAGAATTTATTATCAACGGTGCCGTGCGAGTCATAGTAAGCCAGTTACACCGAAGTCCGGGCGTTGATTTTCTTATCGAGAGCAAAGAAGGCGATAGAGTGCTGCATGGCGGCAGAATCATACCCGAAAGGGGAAGCTGGATAGAGATAGGTGTTACACACAAGGACATCTTAGTTGTCAGAATTGACCAGTCCAGCAAGATACCGGCAACCATTTTGCTGCGGGCAATGGACCCACAATATAGCTCTACGCAACAAATTCTCCGACTATTTTATACAACAAAAACCGTGCCCATAACTAAACTGAGCCCAACTATGTGGGCCGTCGAACCCATCGTGGACAAAGACTCCGGTGAAATCTTAGTAGAACCCGCTACCCAAATCAGCGATAGACTCTCTTTAATACAAGCTGCGTATGCGGGGCGCAAAACCAAAAAAGCCAAGTCAAAGGCAAAACCAAAAAATCCGAAACGATCGTCGGTCGAGTTTGAAGTCATCGACGAGGTCCGAGATACCATCATTTTAAACACCCTTGCTGAGGATGATTGTCAGAGCCACGAAGAGGCGTTGTTAAAGTTTTATGTGAGGTTGAGACCCGGCAATCCACCCAATCCAGAAAAGGCAAAGATCTTCTTTGCAGAGAAATTTTTTGATTCGAACCGCTATCGTCTCGGCAAGGTCGGTAGATTCAGATTGAACCGGAAGTTCGACCAGACAGTAGATGAGAAAGAGATGACGCTGCGACCGGAAGATTTCCTCAATACGATGAAATACATAATGGCTTTGCGTAATAATGAGGGCCAAGTTGATGACATCGACCATCTGGGCAACAGAAGGTTGCGTACAATCGAGGAGCTCGCAGCCGATGAAATCAGAAAAGGGCTGCTTAAGCTGCGCAGGACCGTGCAGGAACGAATGAGTATGAAAAGGGACGCCGACCATGAGCTGCGCATCGCAGATTTGGTTAATTCCAAGAGCGTATCGAGCAGTATCAACTATTTCTTCGGTCGTGGCGAGTTGAGCCAGGTTGTTGACCAGACCAACGCTTTAAGCCAACTGACTCACGAAAGGCGTCTGTCTGCTCTTGGGCCGGGCGGTTTGAACAGAAGGCGGGCTGGCTTTGAAGTGCGCGATGTGCATATCAGTCATTACGGCAGAATCTGTCCGATTGAAACACCCGAAGGAACAAATATCGGCCTGATTGCCTCATTGGCAATATTTGCGATGATTGACGAATATGGTTTTTTACTTACGCCTTATTGCAAAGTTAAGAATAGTAAGGTTACCGATAAAGTGGAATATTTGCGTGCCGATGAAGAGATGAAAGCAATATTTGCACCTCCCAGCGCAATCGACGCCGACAGCGGCAGAATCACCAAAGGGTTCGTTCTTGCAAGAAAAGGTGGTGAACTGGCTCATGTCTCCAGCGACGAAGTTGATTACATTGATATTTCACCCAAACAAATTGTTGGCGTTTCAGCTTCGCTCATCCCATTCCTGGAGCACGATGATGCAAACCGAGCCTTGATGGGTTCGAATATGCAACGGCAGGCGGTTCCGCTGCTGAAGACAGAGCCGCCTTTGGTCGGTACCGGCATGGAACAAGTGGTTGGCCAAAACTCGAGTATGGTCGTCCGTGCTAGAAGCAGTGGTGTCGTTACTACAGTGGACGCAACCAAGATAGTTATTAACCACACCGATGAATACAACCTCGCCAAATTTATTGGGTTAAACGAAAGAACCTGCCTTAATCAAAAACCCACCGTCGAGCTCGGCGACAAGGTAAAGAGCGGCCAGATCATAGCAGATGGGGGGGGGACCGCCAACGGCGTGTTGGCTCTCGGCAAAAATGTCCTTGTGGGGTTTGTCTCTTTTGACGGTTTTAACTTTGAGGACGCGATTATCGTCAGTGAAAAACTCTGCAAGGACGATAGCTTTACGAGCATTCACATCGACGAATTTACCGCCGAAGTGCGCGAGACCCGCCTCGGCAAGGAAGAATTTACCTGTGATATTCCCAATGTAAGCGAAAGGGCTCTGCGGAACCTTGATGAACACGGAGTAGTCCGCGAAGGCACAAGAGTGTGCCCCGGTGACATCCTGGTAGGCAAGGTGGTACCCAAGAGCAAGACCGAACTGACACCTGAGGAAAAGCTGCTGCACGCAATATTCGGCAGAGCCGGTGAAGAGGTTAAAAATGACTCACTTGAACTGCCCAGCGGATATGAGGGAGTGGTAATAAAAACGGAACGTTTCACCAGACGCGGAGCCGGCACCGACGAACAGAAAAAAACACTGAACGCCCAGATAAGAAACTATGAAAAGCAGATGAAAGCCAAAGAATGTGCGGTATTCAGGCAGATGATCGACGCTATCCATCAAAAGTATGAGGTTAATATCGTCGATCCATCCACACGTCAGAAAGTCGGTGCCAGTGCTGATGATGAGGTTATTTATGAACAGATAGAAAACTTTAATATCAAGTGGGTCAAACCCGCCTCGCTCCGGGACAACGTTGAAAAAATCAAGGACAAATTCTGGGTCAAGATTGTTGAAACTCAGGAAGAAAAGAAGCACAGGATTGAAAGCTTGAAACACGGTGATGAGCTGCCCAGCGGCGTGCTGCAAATGGTAAAAGTCTACGTTGCAATCAAAAGGACATTGTCGATTGGCGACAAAATGGCCGGACGCCACGGCAACAAGGGTGTTATCGCCAAGATCATGCCCGAAGAGGATATGCCGTTTCTCGAAGACGGCACGACTCTTGACATATTACTGAATCCTCTCGGCGTTCCAAGCCGAATGAATGTCGGCCAGATTCTTGAAACGCATCTTGGCTGGGTGGCAAAGGTGCTCGGCTTTAATGCTATTACGCCGGTCTTCGATGGTGCTACAGAAGATGACATCCAGGAGTTGACCGCGGAGGCAAACGAGCTTGTGAGCAAACGAAGAGCCGAACTCGAAGAACAAAAGCAAGTGCCGCCGGCCGATGAGTTTTTTGTGAATGTCCCGAAAACCTTGAAGACGCAACTTTATGATGGCAGGACGGGCGAGCCTTTTGACCAGTCCGCAACCATCGGATATATCTATATGATGAAGCTGCACCATCTTGTTGATGACAAGATCCACGCCAGAGCAACCGGCCCATATAGTCTGATTACACAGCAGCCGTTGGGCGGAAAGGCCAGAACCGGTGGACAAAGGTTCGGTGAAATGGAAGTCTGGGCTTTGGAAGGCTACGGCGCTGCTTATACGCTGCAGGAAATGCTTACCGTCAAAAGTGACGATGTGGAGGGCCGAACAAAAATATATGAATCAATGGTCAAAGGACAAAACACCCTTGAAGCCGGAACGCCTTTGAGCTTTGACGTGTTGTGCAATGAAATAAGAGGATTGGGATTGAATATTCAGCTTGAAAAGAAACGGCTTGGAAGCGCTGTTTTGTAGGGATGATTACTGAATTACTAATTGTCAAGTGATAATGATAAGGGGCCTTAAATGTTAGGAAGTGTTTACGACCGCATTAATGACTACGGTTCGGTCAAGATTTCGTTGGCCAGTCCCAATGATATTCGTAGCTGGTCTTTTGGGGAGGTACGCAAACCTGAGACCATCAACTATCGAACTTATCGGCCGGAGAAAGATGGCTTATTCTGTGAGCGAATCTTCGGGCCCGAACGCGACTGGGAGTGTGCCTGCGGAAAGTACAAAGGGACAAAGTTTAAGGGCATAATTTGCGACCGATGTGGAGTCAAAGTTACGCATAGTCGAGTTCGACGAAAGAGAATGGGGCATATCAATCTTGCGGCACCGGTGGTCCACATATGGTTCTTCAAGGCAATTCCAAATCGGCTCGGGGCCATTCTGGATATGAAAACTGCCGACCTCGAAAAAATAATCTATTTCCAGGACTACGTCGTTACAGACCCAGGGCAAAGCCCGTTAAAGATAGGACAACTGCTCAGCGAGGAAGAATACAGGCAGGCAAACAACAAGTACCCAACTGCCTTTAAGGCCGCTATGGGCGCTGAAGCTATTAAGGCACTGCTGATAAAATTGGACATGCAAGAATGCACCATACAACTAAGGCAAGCCATCGCAAAGACAAACAGCAAGCAGAAAATAAAAGACCTCACAAAAAGACTAAAGATTATTAACCAAATCACAACCTCCAAGAACAAGCCGGAGTGGATGGTGCTTGAAGTTATGCCCGTGATCCCACCGGATTTGAGACCGCTGGTACTGCTCGAAAGAGATAATTTCGCCACCAGCGACTTGAATGATCTCTACAGACGAATTATCAATCGAAACAACCGATTAAAGAAGCTCATTGACCTCAACGCGCCCGAGGTAATTATCCGAAATGAAAAACGAATGTTACAGCAGGCGGTCGATTCGCTGCTCGACAATGGCCGATGCCGAAGAGCTGTGCTCGGAAGTAACAATCGGCCGCTGAAGTCCTTGACCGATATGATTAAAGGAAAACAGGGACGATTTCGTGAGAACCTGCTTGGAAAACGCGTAGATTATTCAGCGCGGTCGGTTATCGTAGTAGGACCTAATCTGAAATTGTATCAATGCGGTCTGCCGAAGAAAATAGCTCTCGAATTATATCAGCCTTTCATCATTCGCAAGCTTAAACAGCACGGCTTGGCCGATACGATTAAAAGCGCCAAGAGGATGATTGAACGACGTGACGAGCAGGTCTGGGACGTTCTGGAAGAAGTCATTCACCAACATCCTGTCTTGCTCAACCGGGCTCCCACCCTCCATCGAATGGGTATCCAGGCCTTTGAGCCGGTGCTTGTCGAAGGTAACGCCATTATGCTTCATCCGTTAGCCTGCAAGGGCTTCAACGCTGACTTTGACGGCGACCAGATGGCGGTGCACCTGCCGTTAAGTGTCGAAGCGCAGGCTGAAACCCATATCTTGATGATGACTATTGCCAATATTTTCTCGCCGGCTAATGGCTCTCCAATGGTTGGACCATCTCAGGATATGGTGATGGGCAATTATTACTTGACCTATTTGAAACCTTCTGATACCTCCGAAAGTGAAGAACTGAAGCTGTTCAGAGACTCTTTCGAAGCAATAATGGCCTTTGAGATGGGCAAAGTCGATTTGCACACAAGGATTAAGGTCCAGGTCAGTAATGCCAGGATTATTGGCGATTCAGAAATTCGAGATTCGAAAGCCGAAGCTCAAGGTTCAACTGTTGTTGAAACGACAGTGGGCAGGTGCTTATTCAATGATATGCTTCCTGAGGGAATGCCGTTTTACAATATGACGATGTCTCAGAAGAGGTTGAGCCAGGTAATTAGTGACTGTTTCGAATTCTCAGGTTCTGCCGAAACGGTGGATCTACTCGACAGAATTAAAAATTTAGGATTCAAATATGCCACTCTTGCAGGGTTGAGCTTTGGTATTACGGACTTGAAAATACCCACAAGGAAGCCTCAGATTATCGAAGAGACAGAGAAAAAGGTCAACAAAATTCGGAAGAACTATAACGACGGCGTTTTAACCGAAGGCGAAAGGTATAATCAGGTCATTGACGCCTGGACCAATGCTCGCGTGGCAGTGACCAACGAAATGATGCGGGGCCTTAAAGAGGATACTAACGAAGATGGCTCGCCGTATCTGAACCCCATATTTCTCATGAGCGATTCGGGGGCAAGAGGAAGCGTAGACCAAATCCAGCAGCTTGCTGGAATGAGAGCGCTTATGGCCAAACCCAGCGGTGAAATTATCGAAACACCGATTAAATCAAACTTCCGTGAGGGATTGACCGTGCTTGAGTACTTCAGCTCTACCCACGGAGCACGCAAGGGATTGGCTGATACTGCCTTGAAAACCGCTAATTCCGGCTATCTTACGCGAAAACTCATCGATGTGGCACAAAACGTAATTGTCATTGAACGCGACTGCCAAACCTTACAAGGAATTACCAAGAGTACCGTCAGCAGGGGTGAGCAGATTGATGTGCCGCTTTCTCAGCTTGTTATAGGCAGAACTGCAAGAGACAACATTCGTAACCCGATTACTGACGAAATGATTGTTCGCGAGAACGAGGTCATAACGCCGGCGGCCGCGGCGAAGATCGAAGCTTTAGGCCTCGATGCCGTCAGAGTAAGAAGCCCTCTGACCTGTGATAGTCCCTTCGGGATCTGTGCCAAGTGTTATGGATGGGATATGAGTACCGGTCAATTAGTCGAAGAAGGAGTGGCAGTTGGAATTATTGCTGCACAGTCGATTGGTGAGCCCGGCACTCAGCTGACATTACGCACGTTCCATACCGGGGGCGTCGCTTCCAGAGCTATTCTTGAACGCGAACAGAAAGCCACACAAGCAGGAAAGGTTCAATATCGTGACATAAATGCGGTTTCTTTCAAGTCCTCCGTTGGTGGAACGACAACAACCAAGATAGTCGCACTCAAACGCAACGGCGAAATAGCTATTCTGGACGCAAAGAACCGAGAGCTCGACAGATTCAAAGTGCCCTATGGTGCCACTGTTTTAGTTAGGGACGGGCGAAAGGTTAAAACCGGTGCGTCATTGTTCACATGGGACCCACACCGTACCCCGATTCTGGCCGAAGTGCCCGGCCTCATACGGTTTGTAGATATCATCGAAGGCGAGACAATTGGAATCGAAGAAGAGCGAAAAGGGGCGATTGGCAAACCTGTGGTAATCGAGCATAAGGGCGATAAGCATCCACAAATTATCATAGAAGACCCCGATGGTAAAATACTCGACGTTCACTATCTGCCCGCAGGAGCCAGAATTGAGGTTGGTGAGGGCCAGTCTGTTCAGGCAGGCCAGCTGCTTGCCCATCAACCCAGAGCCACCGGCGGCACACAGGACATCACAGGAGGTCTGCCCAGAGTTACCGAAGTATTCGAGGCACGCAAACCCAAAGACCCTGCTGCAATGGCTGAGATCAGCGGCCGGGTCGAGCTGAGAAGCGATAAACGCAAAGGCAAAATGACGATTATTATTCGCAGTGAAAGCGGCATGGAAAAAGAACACCATGTCCCACGCGATAGACACCTTAATGTTCACACATCTGATTTCGCTGAAGCGGGAGACACCCTGACAGATGGCCCATTGGTACCCCATGATATTCTCCGAATTAAAGGCGAAGAAGCGCTGCAAAGATATTTAACTTCAGAAATTCAAAATGTCTACCGCTCACAAAATGTCAATATCAACGACAAGCACATCGAGATTATCTGCGCTCAAATGATGCGAAAGGTCGAAATTGAATCTGTGGGCGACAGCTCGTTTTTGCCGGGCGAGGTCGTTGACAAATTCGTATTCAGAAAAGAAAATGAAAAACTGACCAATAGTATCAAGATTACCAACGTCGGAGATGCGTCTGATTTAGAAATCGGTCAAGTTATCAGCAAGAAAGAGCTGGCAAGTATTAACGAAAAGATTGAAGTGATGGGTGGCCAGAAGGCCTCGGGCAGAAAACCAAAACCTTCAACCGCCAAGACATTGCTTTTGGGAATCACGAAAGCTTCACTGTGGTCGGAGAGCTTTATCGCGGCAGCCAGCTTCCAGGAAACAACTAAGGTCTTGACAGAGGCGTCTTTAGCCGGTAAGGTGGACGAACTTTACGGCTTGAAGGAAAACGTGATACTCGGTCACCTGATACCGGCCGGCACGGCTTTCAAGCCGCATCTGGATATGAAGGTCAAGCACCTTGCCGAAGCACCGCTGCCGAAGGAATTTAAAGAGATTAAGGAAGTTAAGGAAGCCAAAGAGGCCGAGGCAAAAGCAGAATCGAGAATCAGGGAAGCTCTGGGAATCAATTAATTATTGATGCGGTAAAGAGCGTTTGAGAGGGTTCCGGTTTTGCAATACACAACAAAATGGGACCCGAACCCGGGTAATAATTATGCCAACAAAAAATCAGTTAGTTAGACGCCCACGGGCGAAATCGAAAGGTCGAAAACGGCTATCCGAAATTAGCGGTTCGCCGCAAAAGCGAGGGGTGTGCCTGATCGTAAGGACCCAAACGCCAAAGAAACCGAATTCGGCTCTACGAAAAATCGCACGTGTCAGATTGACCAACGGCAAAGAAATTACAGCTTACATACCGGGCATCGACCACAACCTTCAGGAGCACAGCACTGTTACTATTCGCGGTGGCCGAGTCAGGGACCTGCCGGGAGTACGATATCATATCATCCGTGGCGTGCTCGACTGTGCCGGTGTGGCTAATCGAAAACAAGGCAGAAGTAAATATGGTGCAAAAAAAGCAAAGTAGCTTGATGCTCAATCAAGATTCGAGGGTCGAGTATGGCTAAAAAGTTTACCGCTTCGAGTCAACAATTGGCCAGCCAGGGCGGTGACCCCAAATATAATAGCAAGCTGGCCGCGAAGTTCATTAACTGTTTGATGCGGGGCGGCAAGAAAAGTGTTGCCCAGCGGGTCTTTTATGATGCTATGGATATTATAGCCAAAAGCGTAGATAACACTGGCCCTCTTGAGGTATTCGAAACAGCGATAAATAACGTAAAACCATTGATCGAAGTTCGCAGCCGACGTATCGGCGGAGCCAGTTATCAGGTGCCGACACAGGTAAGCGCCGCGCGCCGGCAGTCACTTGCCTTCAGGTGGATATTGGACTCAGCCAGGAGCAAGAAAGGAAAGCCTATGTGCCAACGACTAGCCTCCGAACTGACAGATGCTTACCATGGACACGGTGGCGCAATGACTACCCGGGATAATGTCCACAGGATGGCTGAGGCAAATAAGGCATTTGCCCACTTTGCCTGGTAATAATATTCGTTTATAACTGCCACGGTGTGTTTATAAAAATGACCGTGGCAGTTTTTTTATATCGTATCGCGGCGTGTATATTACCGTAGAGGGGCAAGATACGAATTATGTCGAGCAATCTGGAAAAATTACGCAATATTGGAATTATGGCTCATATCGACGCCGGCAAAACAACGGTAACCGAGCGCATACTCTATTATACCGGAAAAACTTACAAAATGGGGGAAGTCCATGATGGCACCGCGGTTATGGACTACCTGCAAGAGGAGCAAAGAAGAGGCATTACTATCACTTCAGCCGCGACAAAATGTCCCTGGAAGGGCTTTGAAATCAACCTTATCGATACGCCGGGGCACATTGACTTTACCGCTGAAGTTGAAAGGTCCTTGCGTGTTCTCGATGGCGCTGTAGCAGTCTTTGACGGCAGTGAAGGAGTGCAGGCCCAGAGTGAGACCGTCTGGAGGCAGGGGCAAAAATACGACCTGCCCTGTCTTTGCTTTGTGAACAAGATGGACAAAATAGGTGCCGATTTTGAGATGACCATTGAAAGTATTCGCGACAAGCTCCTCGCCAATCCGATTTTAATGCAGATTCCTATTGGCGCCGAGGATTCTTTCGCCGGTGTGATAGACCTGATAAAAATGCAGGCGGTTTTCTATAAGACCGAAAAAATGGGAGCGACCTTTGAAGAAACTGAAATTCCCTCCGAGTTGAAACAAACCGCTCAGCAGCAAAGAAACCAGATGATTGAGCTTGCAGCCGAACATGACGAAGAGTTGATGGACATCTACGTCCACGATAAACCAATTAATGTTGAAATGATTGATAGAGCGGTTAGAAAAGGAACTTTGAGCAACAAGCTTCATCCGGTATTTGTTGGCTCAGCCTTAAAGTATATCGGCGTCCAAAGGCTGCTTGATGGCGTCGTGGCGTATCTGCCTTCTCCGTTGGATAAGCCTGTCCTGACCGGGCACAAACCGACTGATAAAAATAAAAAAATATCCATCAAGTGCGACCGCGATGCCAGCTTGGTGGCACTTGCATTTAAGATTACCAGCGATGTGCATGGTGATTTGAACTTTCTAAGGATTTATCAAGGCATATTGAAGCCCGGCAGAAGAGTCCTAAATGTGAATCGCAATCGGCGAGAGAATATTACCAGAATATTTGAGATGCACGCCAACGAGCGAGAAATTTTAGACTCAGCCGGTGCTGGCGATATTGTCGCAGTTGTAGGACTAAAACAAACACTTACAGGCGATACCATTTGTGACCCTAAAAAACCCGTCTGTCTGCCGAGCATTACCTTTCCACAGACGGTTATTAATATGTCGATAGAACCCAGAACCGCTGCAGAGAAGGCAAAATTGGCGGATGCACTGACCGACTTGAGGCGTGAAGACCCGACTTTTGAAAGTAAAATAGACGGCGAAACAGGCCAAACAATCATCAGCGGGATGGGCGAGCTGCACTTGGAAATACTGCAGCACAAATTGGTAAAAGAAAAAGGGGTTAATGTCAGAATCGGCAAACCGCGGGTCGCCTACAAGGAAGCTATAACCAACTCGGCACAGGCTGAGGGTAAATTCATACGCCAAACAGGTGGTCACGGGCAATATGGCCATGTTGTTTTGACCGTTGAGCCTTTGTTTACCGAGGACGGTCATTGGAGCCGCGATATCGAGTTTGAGAGCAATGCCCCTGGTAATGTAGTGCCGAGAGAGTATATCCCTGATGTGGAAAGAGGCAGCAAAGATGCCCTGGGCTGCGGTGTATTAGCAGGCTATCCCGTTGTGGGAATTAAAGTTACGTTGATTGATGGCTCATTCCATTCTGTGGATTCGTCCCCTCTGGCTTTTGAACAGGCCGCTACCATTGCGGTCGAAAAGGCGGTTAAAGACGCAGGGCCGGTTTTACTTGAGCCAGTAATGCGGCTTCAAGTGATAGTACCGCAAGCCAATTTTGGGGCAATTCAGGGCAATTTGCTTGCAAAAAGAGGGCTAATCACAAGTTGCCGGGTGCATGGAAATATGCAGGTAATTGACGCCAAAGTCCCTTTGGTGGAGATGTTTGGGTATTCCAGTGAAATTAGGAGTGCCACGGGCGGCAGAGGGACCTTTACCATGGAGCCCTTGACCTATGAGAAGGTCCCTGAGCAGCTTGCCAAGCAGATTGCCTTTTAAAAAATAATGCCTTTTTTTTATATTTTAGATAAGATTTTTGTCGACATTTTATTGACAATAAATGATTTATATGATATTTCTACAAGTTTTCAGCTGTGGCGAGCACTGTCAAGGATGACTTTGCGTAAATTTAGTTGCGCTGTGGCATATCTGTGATTTTGTGGTCAGGGATGGTTAACTTGGTATTCTGTTAGACTCAGGGGTTTACCAAAAGCCGGTAAAATGGCTTTGGAAGGACTGTAGCTGGTCCGAACCCCAACCCTTAAGGAAGGCAGATTCTGTGATTGAATATTGATTATTGAGAAGAGGCTGATTTTGTCAAGCAAGGCAAAATCAGGACCCAAAGACGGATTAGAATTTCGAAGTCAATATCATAAATAAAAAATAGTCAATGAGAAAGGCCCTTCCTGCCGCAATCAAGCAACATAGGTTTGACAGATAGTAGAGAAACTGTAGACTAAGAGCGGATTTTTTACTTTGTTTTTTTGCTTTATAAGCTGATATATTTCAGGCTTTTATAGATTGTAAGTTGTGGATTTGAAATAAAAAGCCGCTGCTTTTGCAGGAGATTGACTTATTCCCGCCAAAGCCAGTGGCGCAGAGGATAGTAATGGTTGCTGAAACCGAAAGAATAAGAATTAGAATGGAGGCTTACGATCACAGGGCCCTTGATGCCTCTGCTAAGGAGATAGTGGAGCACGCTCGAAAGACCAATGCCCGTGTCAGTGGTCCGGTGCCGTTGCCTACGCGTATTGAAAGATATACTGTTTTGCGAAGTCCCCACATTGATAAAAAATCACGCGAGCAGTTTGAGTTAAGGACTCATAAACGTCTGATTGATATTCACGAGGCCAACGCGCGAACGGTCGAAGTACTGAACCGTTTAGTGGTACCGGCTGGGGTTTTCGTGAGGATAAAGGCGTAAATCGCGATTTCGTGACTCGAAAGTTGAGCAACAGGTCACAAGCGATGAGCGACGAGAAATGGCAATGTTATTGGGAAAAAAAGTTGGAATGACTCAGGTCTTTGACAAAATGGGCAATTTAGTGCCCGTTACAGTCATACAAGCCGGCCCTTGCGTTATTATGCAGGTAAAAACGGCTGAGACCGACGGCTACAACGCCGTTCAGGTTGGTTTTGATGAGATAAAGCCCTTTCGCAGGAAGAATCCGCAAATCGGGCATGCTCAGAAAGCCAATACGACCGCGAAGAAATTCGTCAAGGAGATGCGGCTGCCGGACGACGCTGAGCAGCAGCATAAAGTTGGAGATTCCATCACGGTCTCAGTCTTTGCGGAAAATGAATCCGTTGATGTTATTGGTACCAGTAAAGGCAAAGGATTCGCTGGCGTGATGAAGCGCCACGGCTTTAGCGGTTTCCCGGCCTCGCACGGCACAGAGCGTAAACACAGAGCACCCGGCTCAATATCGAGCTTCGCCGCCGATGCCGGCCATGGCGGAGGCCCTAAAAAAGGCAAGAGAATGGCAGGACATATGGGCAACCGCCGTGTTACAACAAAAAACCATAAGCTGGTCGCAATAGACGAAGAGAAAAACTTATTAGTCGTCAAAGGTCCTGTACCAGGCCCGGTCGGCGGCTATTGTATTGTCCGTAGTGCCAAAAAGGCAAGCGTGGAGTAAAAAAGCATGAAGCGACCCCTGCTTTTGCGGGCAGAGATGTCATTTCTGCGAAAGCAGCAACGAAATACGAGAAAATGATTGATTTGACAGTTTACAATACAGATGGCCAGGAAGTTGACAGCTTAAAGGTCGACGAGTCGGCTTTGGGCAGTTCGGTCAGATACCCATTGCTTAAGCAGGCCGTTGTTATGTATCACGCTAACAGGCGTGTGGGAGCAGCTGCAACTAAAGGCAGAAGTATGGCAGCTGGCTCAGGCAGAAAGCTCTTCAGGCAAAAGGGTACGGGTAATGCCCGAGTCGGTAACCGCAGAACCGGCAAACGTGTCGGCGGTGGTGTTACCTTCGCTAAGGGCCTTAGAGATTTTGGTAAACGTATGCCTAAAAAGCAAAGAAAATTAGCCAGGGACTCAGCAATACTGGCAAAGCTTTTGAGTAACAATGTTGTGGTGGTGGACGGACTGAATTTCGAGAGGCCTAAAACCAAAGATTTTGTAGGCATTCTGAATAATTTAAAAATTGAACGCAGCTGCCTCGTAACGATTAGCGCCGATGACGTAAATCTTTACAAATCAGCTAAGAATATTCCGAAAGTAGCTGTTATGCCTGTAGACGAATTGAACGCCGGCGAGATCTGCAACTACCGCAAAATGTTGTTCACTAAGGAGGCGCTTTTATCTTTTTTGAATAGAGACCAGCACCACACGTAAGACGCAATACGATATACACGATATGAGAATGGACGACTATAATGTAATAATTCGGCCCTTGATTACGGAGCAGGGAATGCACTTTGCGAATGTGAAAGGTGCGTACTCATTTGAGGTCAATAGAAGGGCTAACAAGGCCCAGATAAAAAACGCTGTGGAAAAAATATACAACGTCAAAGTACAAAGGGTAAGAACAGCTAACTACAAGGGCAAACATCGCCGCAGAGGCAGAGCCGTTGGCCGCACAGCGAGTTGGAAGAAAGCCGTTGTATTTTTGGACCCCGAGTTCCATATAGACTTGTTCTAAACGCTGCATACAAGGTATGACCTATGGGTATTCGAGTTTATAAACCAACAAGTGCCGGACGTAGAAACAGTTCGGTCAACGATTACGCCGAGTTGACGACCGACAGGCCGGAGAAGTCGCTTTGCAAGCGGATTAAGAAGAACGGCGGAAGAAATCATCGTGGCATTATTACCACGCGCCACAGAGGCGGCGGCGCAAGAAGAATTTACCGTATTATCGATTTCAAGCGTAACAAGGATGGTGTCCCCGCGAAGGTAGCAACGATTGAATATGATCCTAACAGGAATTGTTTTATATCTCTGCTGCACTACGCCGACGGCGAAAAAAGGTATATATTAGCACCACAGGGCCTAAAGACCGGAGAGCTTGTAGAAAGTGGTTCGGCTTGTGAGCCTAAGATTGGTAATACGATGTCGCTGGGGGCGATTCCTGCCGGTCTTGAGATTCATAATATCGAGATGAGTGTCGGCCAGGGTGGAAAGCTGGTCAGAGGTGCCGGCAGTGCCGCGAGAATTGTAGCAAAAGAAGGTAATTGGGTCACCATCGTTCTGCCGAGCGGTGAAATGCGGATGGTTCGTAGAGAGTGCCGGGCAACAATTGGTCGGCTGAGTAATCCGGACCACCAGAATGTCCGGGTCGGCAAAGCCGGGCGAAAGCGCCACATGGGCCGCAGACCCCACGTAAGAGGCTGTGCGATGAACCCCGTTGCTCACCCAATGGGCGGCGGAGAAGGTCATAGAAGCGGCGGGCGGCATCCCTGCTCGCCCACCGGCGTGCTGGCGAAAGGTGGAAAAACCAGAAATCCCCGAAATCCAAGTAACAAGAGGATTATCCGAAGACGCAAAAGTAAAAGGCAAAAACAATTAGTCCTATAATTTCGTCGTGCGAAAAAGGCACGCAATACGAGATACCGAAGATGGGAAGATCTCTTAAAAAAGGACCATACGTTGACGAGAAGCTTTTTATCAAGGTCAACAAACGAACTGCTTCCGGCTCTCATGAACCAATAAAGACCTGGGCAAGAAGATGCACGATAATTCCGGAATTTGTGGGTTTCACGTTTCTGGTCCACAACGGCAAAATATTTCATAAGGTTTTTGTAACCGAGGATATGGTGGGGCATAAGCTGGGCGAATTTTCGCCCACAAGGACATTTAAGGGTCATTCAAGCAAGAAAATAAGATGATAATAATGCGTGACCCCGAGCCGGGTGACGGGGCACGAGTGACGAGATACGAAATATGTTAAGTGCTGAGAAGTTCAAAGAGCTTTGCCAGGAGCGCAAGACAGATATAGAGCAGTTGGCAAGCCAGCTTACCAGACCGGGGCTTGATAAAAAGCAAGCAATAACGGCCATTAAAAACTGGCAAAAAGGCCTCTTCAAGCTTAAACCGCGAGCAGATGATATTCGCCGCTTGGCAGCCGCTCTATCTGTTGAGGTAAATGATTTGGTTGACTGGCGCTCGTCTTATCGCTATGCTCCGATTTCAGCCCGCAAAGCCAGATTGGTTGCCCAATTGATAACCGGTCGAAGCGTTCAGGACGCAATGGATACCTTGAAGTTCACAAGAAAACGTGCCGCAACGATGATTGACAAAGTCCTGAGAAGTGCCGTTGCAGATGCCGATGAGCAGCACGCCGACGTTGATAATCTCTACGTAAGCTGCGCCCGTGTCGATGATGCAGGAATCCGCATCGGCACAAGAAGATGGATGCCAAAGGACAGAGGCAGAGCGCATCCTATTCGCAAAACGGCTTGTCACATACATATAACAGTAACGCAAGCTTAAAAAGACAGTGAAAGGCAAAAACGCAATACACAATACGCAATACGAGATACAAAACTATGGGTCAGAAAACATCGCCAATAGGTTTTAGAACAGGTATAACGCTTGGATGGCAGAGCACATGGTTTGCTCCCAAAGCTGATTACGGTAATTTTCTTGTCGAGGACCAGAAAATCCGTCAGTATGTCGACAGAAAATTTAACCGCACTATGCCCAAAGGTGCAGTGGCAAAGATTGAAGTAATCCGAACTCGTAACGAAGTAAAAGTAACACTGCACAGCGCTCGGCCCGGTGTGGTCATCGGTCCAAGGGGCGGCGAAGTCGATAGGTTGCGAGAAGAGCTTGAAGAGATGACGGGCCGAAAGGTGGCCGTCAATGTTATTGAGATAAAAGAACCGGACTTGAATGCTACTTTGGTGGCCGAATCAATCGCAGAGCAATTAAGCAAGCGGGCCTCGTTTAGGCGTACAATGAAACAGTATTGTGAATTGGCAATGAATGCCGGCGCTAAAGGCGTGAAGATTATCTGTGCCGGACGGTTAGCAGGCTCGGAAATGGCACGGAGGGAAACGCAGAAGCTCGGTAGTATCCCGCTGCATACTTTGGACGCCAATGTAGATTACGCCGTAGCAACCTCAAGAACAACGTACGGAACGATTGGTGTTAAAGCATGGATTTATAAAGGCAAGTTCGGCGAAGAAATTGAGCAAAGCCGGCCTACCCGCCGGCGTCGCCCGCCAAGGCGTACCAGCGCAGGACCGAAAGTCAAAGGTGGAGTCAAAAAAACTGTGCCGGTACAAGACAGCCAAAGCCCTACCAAAGCTAATGCGGCGGCCTCGCCGGCAGAATCTGATTCCGGTGAATCAAACAATACAAAGGCAGGTGTAAAAAATGGCAATGATGCCGAAAAGAGTTAAGTTTCGTAAGAGCCAACGCGGCAGAATGAAGGGCAATGCCTCGAGAAGCAATTTCGTAGCGTTTGGTGAATACGGATTGCAGGCCCTGGAAGGCAGCTGGATAACCGCAAGGAGCATTGAAGCCGGCCGAGTTGCAGCAACTCATTTTCTGCATCGTGAGGGCAAAGTTTATATTAGGCTGTTTCCGCATAAGCCGGTAAGTTCCAAGCCGTTGGAAACACGAATGGGCAAAGGTAAGGGTGAGCCCGAATTTTGGGTCGCCAGAGTCAGGCCAGGCCAGGTTTGCTTTGAGATCGGCGGAGTAAATGAAGTCGTGGCAAAGCAGGCGCTGGTCAGGGTCGCTCATAAAATGCCTATCAAGTGCAGGTTCGTTAGACGAAGGCATTCATTGTAGGGTTGCCGTTTTGCGGGACAAAATGGTGTCCCTGTAAGAGAGAACTTTGAGATGAAAGCGCAGCATTACCGTGAGATGAGTCAGGATGAGGTTGAGAGCAAACTGGAAGAACTCCAAAAACATCTGTTTGATTTGCGCACGCAGGCGGTTACGGAAAAACTGGAGAATTCCAAAGCCGTGGTTAACGTCAGGCGTGATATTGCCAGGATTAAAACGATAATGCGTCAGACCAAGCAACGCTTAGCCTCGGGCGATTGATGATTGGAAAATCGAAAATGCAGGACCAAAGATTAAAAACCTTAACTGGCGTGGTGATAAGCAACAGTGGCGACAAAAGCGTCAAAGTCGCCATTGACTTCAAGGTCAGGCATCCAAAATACGGCAAATACGTCAAGCGTAGAACAAAACTCGGCGTTCACGACGAACACAATCAGGCAGGTACCGGTGACGTCGTCGAAATTACTGAATGCAGGCCTCATAGCAAAACCAAGAATTGGCGTCTTGTGAAGGTTTTAGAAAAAGCAGACCAGAGGTGAATCGAGATACAAGACAATGATTCAGCAGGAAACAATGTTGGATATAGCTGACAACTCGGGTGTCAGGTCGGCGTTGTGCATTAAGGTTCTTGGGAGAGGCGGAGCCCGCCACAAGAAAACCCGCCCTGTCGCCAGTGTGGGAGATGTTGTCTGTGTTGCTATAAAAAAGTCGCTGCCGAGTTGCCAGTTGGATGACAAGAAGGTCCATAAATGTGTTATTATTCGCACCAAGAGCCCTGTGAAACGCCCCGATGGTAGTTATGTAAGGTTTGATAGCAATGCCGCAGTAATGATTGACAACGAAGGTAACCCGATAGGAACCAGAATTTTTGGTGCAGTTGCTCGTGAGCTTCGTGAAAAAAACTATATGAAAATTATCTCGCTGGCGAGCGAGGTGGTATGAATGTCGTGCATTGTGCGTGATGCGTATTGCGTGAAGAGAAATACGCAATGTGAGATTGAAATGGCTTCGCATATTAAAAAAGGTGATATGGTAGAGATTATAGCTGGTGCCTACAAAGGCGCCACCGGTAGAGTGTTGCGCGTGATACCCCAAAAGCAGGGTGTAGTCGTTCAGGGTCAGAATATAGCAAAAAAGCACGTTCGGCCTTCACGCAAAAATCCCCAAGGAGGCCGGATCAACGTTGAACAGCCGATCCATATTAGTAATGTTTTGCCGGTAAACCCGAAAAGCTCAAAGGGCAGTAAAGTCCGTTATCAAGTAAATGCCGATGGCAGTAAAAAACGAGTTGCCATCGACGGTTCCGAAATTGGCATTGTTAAAAAGGCAAAAGAGTGAATGGTGAGTGGTTAATTGGGCAGTAGTTATTAATCGGTAACGAAACACAACATGGCGCGTTTAAAAGATTTATATAAGTCCAGGATGGTTCCGGAGCTGACCGAAGAATTTGGCTACAAAAATCCTATGGCTGTGCCGCAAATGGAAAAGGTCATTATCTCCATGGGTGTTGGTAGAGCAACGCAGGACAAGAAATTTCTGGAATCGGCCAAAAAAGATTTGATGATGATTACCGGCCAAATGCCCGTAGTCTGTAAAGCCAAGAAAAGTGTTTCGAATTTCAAGGTTCGCGAAGGCATGGAAACCGGCTTAAAGGTTACAGTCCGAGGAGTCAGAATGTATGAATTTATGGATAGACTCATCAACCTTGCAATCCCGCGGGTAAGAGACTTTCGAGGCCTTGACCCACACAGCTTTGATGGCAGAGGTAATTACTCGATGGGCTTGGCCGAACAGAGTGTCTTTCCGGAAATCAACCCCGCAAAGATGGAGTTTCAGCAGGGTATGAACATAACTTTTGTAACGACGGCAAAGACTGACCGAGAAGCAAGAAAATTGCTTCAGCTCTTTGGTATGCCCTTCAGAGGCACTGCAACGATGGAACAGCAGGCATAACGCGTCAGGCAGGATATGAGATTGGAGAGTATGGATGTCAACCAAAGCACTGGAAAACAAGGCAGAAAAGAAACAAAAATTTCGTGTTAGACAATATACACGCTGCCAGCTTTGTGGGAGATCCAAAGCTGTTTATCGCAAGTTCAAAATTTGCCGGATTTGTTTTAGAACATTAGCCAACGAAGGAAAAATACCGGGAGTAAAAAAAGCCAGTTGGTAATTCAGGGGCCCAACCACGAAAGGGCCCACAAACACAAGGCACAAAATTATGAGTTTGAGTGATCCAATAGCTGACATGCTGACGAGAATTCGCAACGCTGTGCGAATAAATAAAGGCCAGGTTAATATTAAGGCATCGAATATCTGCGAAGGAATAGCGGCTGTTTTAAAAAAGGAAGGCTATATTGAAGACTTCGATCGAATCGATGACAGCAGGCAGGGAATATTAAGGATTACGCTAAAGTACGACCAGGAAGGCAATTCTATCATTAATGAAATAACAAGAACAAGTAAACCGGGCTGCAGAATCTATTCACCTGTTAACAAATTGCCGCACATTTTAGCCGGTATGGGTACAGCAATCGTTTCGACAAGTAAAGGTGTAATGAGTGATAGGGACTGTCGCCAGGCCAACGTCGGCGGCGAGATACTTTGTACGGTTAGCTAATGAGTCGTATTGGAAAAAAACCTGTTATTATTCCTCAGGCAGTAACGGTCGAGAAAAAGGCCCAGTGCCTCAAGGCCTCAGGTCCGCTCGGCCAGCTCCAGATGGACTGTCACCCCCGGATAAAGGTAAAAATTGACGATTCCGAGGGGAAAATATTAGTTGAAAATAAACATCCACAAAACCGTCAGAACAGGCAGCTACACGGCACCATGCGTGCCTTGATTGCCAACATGCTCACCGGTGTCAGCAAAGGTTTTAAAAAGAAAATGGAAATATACGGTACCGGCTTTAGTGTTAAAGAGCAGGGTGGAAAGCTGATTTTCCAGGTTGGCTTTTGCCATCCGGTCGAGCGGGTAATACCAAAGGGTATAAAAGTGAATATCCAGACCAGCGCAACCAGGGGTAACGAAGTCCCGGCAAGGTTCACGCTTTCGGGAATAGAAAAATGTCTCCTGGGACAATTCGCTGCCGATATACGAAAAATAAATCCGCCGGAACCTTATAAAGGAAAGGGCATTCGTTATGCCGACGAACAAGTACGACGCAAGGCCGGTAAAGCATTTACTTCGGGAGCAGTATAGGATAAGAATTGACGATTAACTATTGAGGAAATCGCAATTCCGAATCAATAAACAATAGTAAATAGTCATCAGTAAATAGCAGTTGAGATTCGGTTCTTATGAAGACTGACCGGATAAAAAAAGCGGCACTGAGGCGCAAATATCACGTGCGAAAAACTGTTTCTGGAACACCGGACAGGCCCCGGCTATTGGTATTTCGTTCGAACAGGCATATTTACGCCCAGATTATAGATGATGCCGCAGGGGCGACACTTGCTTCGGCAAGTACAAGAGCAAGAGGGCTGCGGGACCGATTGACCAATGCCGGCGATAAAAAGGCCGCTGAAATCGTAGGTGAAGCGGTCGCAAAACAGGCTCTTGGTGTCGGCATTAAATGTGTTAGCTTCGATAGAAACCGATATAAGTTTCATGGCAGAGTCAGGGCTCTCGCCGAAGCGGCAAGAAAAACCGGGCTGGTCTTTTAACGCCACAAGCAATACGAGATTGTTTTGGAGAAAAAATTGGCAGAGGAAGCTGTTAGAATATCCGAGCAGGAAGAGAGGCCGTTAGAGGATACGGTCGTAAAAATATTCCGCTGTTCCAAAGTGGTCAAAGGTGGTCGGCGGTTCAGCTTTGCTGCATTGGTCATAATTGGTGACCACGCAGGCACGGTAGGTGTTGGCTATGGCAAGGCCAAGGAAGTCCCGCTGGCGGTTGAGAAAGGTATAAAGGAT
>CAYGBH010000006.1:523-36026 GCA_964348055.1 uncultured Pirellulales bacterium | reverse complement strand
CGTCCACTCGTCGATATCGTCAGGCCAGGGCTTGGTTGTTTTTATCCATTTGCCGTCCGACTTGACATAGGCCACTCCCAGCGGTCGCAGCACGCGCATGATTTCGTTCATGGAAACACGATAGGGCTTATCCACAACCACAAGGCTGGCCAGGTTGTCGGTGTAAGGAAGGGCCAGCCCATTCCACGACTGAACAGAAACGGGGCCGTAAACGCCGAGCGATTGAATATGTCGGCGGGCGGTTTCGATATCCTTCGTGTCGGTATCTAAGCCGTGAACGATATACCGTTCATTGTCCCGCAAGGCGGCCGTCAGCCGGCCGTCGCCACAATCAATATGGACAATCAGTCCACCCTTGACGCCGGTTTGCTCCAGAATTTCCCGGCTGGATTGGCCCGCCTGCCCAGAGTCTCGTACGGCGGGCAGGCCTTGAGCTTCAAGGAACGAATTCGAAGCCAAAATCAACAGCGATATTACGAGTATACTGAGCAGGTCTTGTTTCATCTTATCCATTCCCTTTCACATAATTCATGATCAAGTCTTTCATTTTTTCAACTCCGCTTCAAGTCTTCGATTTATACCTCTCTGAATGAGTGGTTTCAATTGCCCGGAGGTGTCAGCTGGCTGCGCGTCAGTTTAAGTTCATTGACAACTGTGCGGCCTTCCTGAATCAACTTCCACGATTCTCTCTGTACAAAGGTTTTATTCTGGACGTATCGCCGGTACATCCACAACAAAATCCGCGTCCCGCGCGTACGGCGAATTCGGGTTGAAACTGATGACTTCATCGGCCACGCGGACGGTGAAATCATCGAGACGTTCAATAGCAGCGACCATCTCTCCCGGCCGTGCAGGATATACAACCGCAAGAAAACGCCACTGCTGGGCAGGAACGGTATTACTAATCCACAGGTTATGTGCGCAGAGGATATCACCTCTTCGCCATTGACGATAATCTTCGCCGGTAAACGGATTCACAAAAGCTTCGGTCCCAATACGGTCGTCAAGGTTGAGTCCTCCTGGATGGGCCAAATGTCGCAGGCGCACCTTCACGTCGCCGACGGCATAATCAATTGTAAAGGTGCTTTCATCAAAGTCAAACGGCTCTTGCGGTACAATATGATATAGCCAGGTATAGGTGGCGGCTACAGAGCAGCTCAGGTCGTCATAGATTACGAAATATCGGCCGCGCAGAAAAAGGACATGCCGGATGAAATAATCCAGATAGGGCAAGGCTCTCTTCTGATATACATCGTCCAAGGGCAGCGACCATCGCGAATACTTGCCCGGCGCGCGAGGATAGCAACGGGTGGCGTCACCGGCGAAATAGACGTAATCTTCGCCGCGGGAAAAGGCGACGACGCGCCCGTACGTAGGATAGAGTTGGCCGGTTGGCGGTTGCGCCTGACCCAGGCCGTCCACCAGGATTGTGTTATGACTCATAGTGTGGAACGCATAGGCATCACGATTGGCCGAACTTCCACCGCCGTGATTCAGCATTTGCCCGTAAGCATGCAGTTGGAAAGACCCGTCGGAATTAAATGAGTGGCCGTAACCGCCGCGAGGCCGACACTGAAAGATAATACCCAGGCCGTTCTCGTAGGTCGAGCGTAAGCTCGGAGGACCGGTGGCGGCCATGACCCAACCGGCGATGGGAAACAAACCAACGGTATCGTTTTCGGGCTCGGGCTCGGGCTCATCATAGTACGCAGGCAGTACGTACTCGATCCAGGGACGGAATGTGGAGAACTCTTCGCCGCCGTATTGCTGCCAATTCAGCAGGAAACGGCCGTCACCAGTTAAGTAGGCGAATTGGCGAAAGTGCGCTAGGTGATTGCGCTGGGAAGCATTTGCCTGGTTGCCCCAGGCATGATGGCCCATACCGACCGGAATGATGCGGCGGAAGAATTCGCCAATTCGTGTATAGTAGGGATTGCGTCCAAGGTGGGCTTGAGGCAGTGACGTGTCAAAATACATTGTGGCATTCATCAACCATTTGCATTTTGAGGTGCCGTAGCCGGCGCCTTCATTCCATGCCTCGTCGAAGCCGTGTCCGCAAGTCACGCCGATTAAATAATTGAGGATTAGGTCGAACCATTCACGCCCAATCTGGCTGTGTTCGTAAAGCGCCAGACCGCATACTGCGGTGTCCATGGCGGCTTCGTAACCGTGACTATCAAGCATCCCGGACATCCCACCGGCCCTTACCAGGGGCTGGCCAGTTTCTTTGTCTTTGCGGTTTTTGTTCTTCCAGGAAAAGTCATTCATAATGTGATTGATGCGCCATTCGAGAGAGCCAATCATGATCTGTCGTTCTGTCGAAGTAAGGTCAGGATAGAGCCAGTCGAACAGCAGGGCCAGGAACTCATTTCCTTGAGTGGCGTCTTCGTTCCCATCGCCTCCCAAGCCTTCTGGTGAGGCCCGCCCACCAGGTGGGTAGCTCGCCCAGGTTACGGCACGAGATTTTACGCCGGCATACCGGTCATCACCGGTCATTCGCCAAACAAAACATACCATCGCCAAATCGCGGGCGATGGTATAAAACTCCTGCGCCGGTTGGGTTGCGCGATCAGTTGCAGGAAAGCTGCTCCACCAACGCTTTTGCATGATCTGGTCCGCCTGAAGACGCATATAACGTAGAGCAGCTTTGGAACCGCCGTCTGTTTGGGCCAATTGACGAATGCGATTTATATTCCCGGCATTGAATAGGATGCGAGGATGCCCGAGCCGGGCCAGATGGAGGTCGGCTAATGCTGAACGGTCCCAGGCCGTCGCATCCTCCGCGATGATGAACGAACGGATGTTGCTCCACTTTACCCGGCCGGGTCCAACGTCATAACCTACGCGCCAGTACCAGCGATTCTGCTCCTGGGTCGGGCCTTTGATTAAGGCCGGTAGGGTGTTGTAGAAATTGTAAGGGCAGGTGACGTTTACAACAGGATTCGAGCAATCCGGATTCGACGATATCTGAAGAGTAAACAAATGCAAGGCATCGCGGAAATTATTAGGCCCATCCGGCCAATAGGGCCAACTCATCCGTGGAGGATTTAACCGAACCATCTCGCCGTCCGCTGGCCGCCAGTTTACGTACCGGCTGTAGTGACTGCGGAGATTCTCTGGTACAATGGCTTCGGAACCGATGTGTACAGACCGCCCAAGCCCTTGTCCCCCGATAATCAACAATTGCAGCATTATGACACCGATAGAGTTTTTCATAATCAACCTTTCATGCAGTCTTCATCGAACTTTTTACTCTTAAGATAAATCTGTACTTGCCTTAATCCAATATCAGTTGTTACCGATGCGTTGATTGCAGAAGAAATCCTTCGGCCTGCATCCATTCAAGCCACCGCTGGCGCCATGTTGAGACCGGCTGGCCGCGTTGACGCATACCGAAACCGTGTCCACCCTTTGAATACACGTGCAGTTCAGCGGGCACATCGGCCTTTCGCAAAGCAAGATAGAAGCGAATACTGTGCTCGACCGACAAACCGTCGTCATGCGCATGGACCAGAAACGTCGGCGGCGTTTGTGAGGTGACTCTTGTCTCGAGCGAGTACTCGCTGACCAGTTCGTCGTTCGGGTTCCGGCCCAGCATCTGCTCCAAGAGCCCCGCGCGCCGATTACCAAGGAGCTTGAGCGACACGAGCGGATAGATGGGCGCGATGAAATCAGGCCGGCAACTGACGCGGCCGATCGGGTCATCCGCTTTTGGATCGCCTCGGTCGAACAGCACCCCGGCAGCAGCGGCCAGATATCCGCCTGCCGAAAATCCCATCACGCCGATTTGCTTCGGATTAATATTCCACTTGCCTGCGTTATAGCGCACCATACGGATCGCGCGCTGCATATCAGGAATCGACCCGTTGGACACGTACAATTGAACATCCGGGTCCGGCAATCGGTATTTGACGACGGCGCCCGCGATGCCGTGTGAGCGCAGCCAGCGCGCCACGTCATGGCCTTCCTTGTCGATTGCCAGGTGATTGAACCCGCCGCCCGGACAGATAACAACCGCGACCCCAGTGGCCTTGCGTTGATCCGGCAGATAAACCCTCAGCGTCGGTCTGGTCACACCGCGTACCGACCGGTCACGGATCGTATCCGTACCATCAGTGACCGTTCGGTCACTGTACTCTTCCTTGAGTGTGCTACCGACCGAACCGGGAGCAACGCCGGGCCAAATCGCAACCTCAAGCTCCTCAGCAATCCTGGCACGGCTGGCCGGCAGCAGTCTGTATATCTTGAGATGTTCATACTCACAGCGCAATGTGTGTCCCATCTGTCTCAGGCCGATCCAGCCGGAGTGCTCGTGAACGGGCCCAAACTTTTCCCCATCGTCATCAAATGCAAGCGCTACCAAGCCGTCGACCATCATGCGTATCTTTCCGCCATGTTTGTAGATATGAACCGTTTGAAACGCATCCGGATCACCCGCAACGATATAGTCATTGCCCGATGATACCAGGTGAAAACCTCGATTCTTGCGCAGGTTTGAGAAGCCTCGCTCCGCCGCCCAATATGAAACGTGATAGTTTTTTAGATCGCCGCTGTGGTACTGCTTGAAGATGCCGTTGCGTTTCTGCAAAGACTGATCGAAAATGCTCTTGCCATTGAGGCCGCGGGCATTGAAAAAAACAATATTCAATCCTTGCTTGCGATCCTGTGGTCGGACCGTGAACTCAAGCAGGAAATCGGCCGGAACTTCCTTCGTTAGCCAGCAGACCAGGTGATTCCGGTCGTCCGAAGTTGGCTGGCTTTGCAGCACCAGTTTGCCGTCGATGATGCTCATTCGCTTGCCGCCTTCGAGCCGCCAGTCGTGCAGCACCGCCTCATCCTCAAACGAGGTTTCATACACGGGATTAGCGTAATCGATGTCTGCTGGCGTGAACGGTTTACCTACCTGAGGATGTCGCGGCGCGGCGCTGCCTGCCATAACTGCTGTGTCGACCGAAAACGCGACCACAATTGTTACAATCCAGCAACAGAAATGGTGACTTGCCATTTTCATAAAATTTTCTCCCATCAGGACTCTTTATCAATTCATTGTATGATCGCAGTGCGGCTTCTTCATTGCCTTGTCCTTGCCGCGATCTCGCGTATCCGCAAAACGTCAGCCGTTTCTCATCTTAAATAGAAATAGCGCTGAGACGCAAACGTCGAGTCTGCTCGTGCTATAGTTAGGATGGAGTGCTTCAACTCCGTCCTTATAGGTTGCTCAAAATGCCAAAAAGCAGACTTGCTCAAAGACGCACAGGTAGTCTATTTAGAGACCAGTATAGGTTTTTGGCAGATTCAAATCAAACTATTATTTCCGGCCCTGAATTTCAGATATGGTCGGAATGGTTGCTTTTGCACCGCTAGACAATCATCACATTTACAGATTGACGGTCGTCCCTCTGCAGAAAGTCCCGCAGTGACTCTATCCAGCACCTTTTGTTTATGGATAGTGGCTCATGGCAGACCCTTTTGTCAGTAGTGGCCTTGGAACGTCCCAACCGTTGACACACGAGTAATGCGATAGTCTTGCGGTCATAATAAGGAAGAGGGCGTGAACATAACCTGTAGGTCGCCTGTAAAAATTGTAAGCTTGTTCTTCAAAAACTCTTGCACAAATCTTACACGATTTGTATCACATGTCACCCTTCCCATAAAGTTGCAAAATGTCAATATTCTTCGATATATTCATGTCTCCGATCTGACTCCACAGATGTCGGATTTAATGAGTTGTGAAGGCATAAAATATTAGATTTTCGACGGAAAATGTGTTTTTCAAAAAAGGTTTCAGCAAACTTAGGATTCAATGTCCGGCCCGGTTCCTTTAGTGACGTTGTTGGATTAGCAGGGTGTTGTTTTATTTACAGGCTTCCGAGCGGAGCCTTTGGGGCCTGCGGCCACGGCGTCTCTCCAGGAGCCCATTCCTTCGGCTGCGTGGCGCGGATTCTGTCTACGGCTTCTTTCAACCAATCGGGCGGGGTCTCATTCTCTTCGATTCCATAGACGTAAGGCAGCGGCGGTTTCATCAGGAGCGGCTTGTCTCCCAGCGGCGGACGCTCGGCATCGACTTCCAAAAGGCGGGCGCGAAGCCGTTTGACAATGTCCGGATGCTGGGCGGCGATGTTGGTCGTCTCGTAGGGGTCTGTCTTGATGTTGTAAAGGAGTTTTCCCATGAGTTTATAGTCACCCTTGCGGATGGTAGGGATGCGGACGCTGCCAGTGACTTCAAAGACGATTTCATCGCGTGGACTAGGCTCACCACGGAAGAGCATGCCGGTCATATCGAGACTGTCGACAGGGAGTTCCTGCTCGTGGCGGCCCCCCGCGATGGTGATGAAGGTCGTGAAGAAATCGGCAATGAACATCATTCCGTCGTTGACGGTGCCGGGCTGAGTATGCCCCGGCCAGCGAATGATGCAAGGCACGCGTACTCCACCTTCGAACGTGGTGTTCTTTGTGCCGCGATAAGGTTTGTTCATCTCCTCGGTAAGGCCGCCATTGTCGTTGGTGAAGACAAGCAAGGTGCTGTCGGCAAAGCCGTGTTTTTTCAGTGCAGCCATGATGCGTCCAAGGGCGTCATCGAAACACTTCAGGGCGGCTTCACGAGCGGTGTATTTGTCTGTGTATCGGGGAACCCGATCGATTGGCCCGTGAACGGCATTGAACGGTATGTAGAGGAAAAACGGCTGCTCCTTACTCTGTTTGGCGATGAGACGCTCAGCTTCCGCGGAGATAAGGTCGGTGGTATAGCCCTCCTCCTGGATTGGTTGTTCATTTCGGTGCCAGTCGTACACGACAAAACGCGCCGGTGCGTTGTGCGGGATCATTTTGTCATAATAGTCGATGCCCCAGGCGTAGTGGCCGTATTGGTGCATGAAGCCCTGCTGCATCGGCAGGTGTTCCTTCAGCCATTCGCCTGCATGCCATTTCCCGATGATTGCGGTGAAGTAGCCCGCTTCCTTGAGGGCTTCAGCGATGGTCCGTTCGTTTGCGTCGAGAGCATGGATACGACGAGTGGGGACACCCTCGTCGTTGTGGGCAAGAGTCAGGCCGAGCTTTTCGAGATAGCTGGGTTTGCCGAAGTCTTCGCTGCGCCAGTCCATCCAGTTGCGGAAGGCATAGCGACCTGTCAAAAAGGCGCCGCGGGTAGGCGCGCAGACAGAGTGGGTGTAGAACTGGGTGAGCCTAAGACCATCAGATGCAAGCCGGTCAATATTGCAGGTGAGTTCGGGGTTGCCACCATTGAAGCCGGGTTCAGCCCAGCCCATGTCGTCGCTGAGAATGAATACGATGTTAGGTCTTGAACCGGCGAGCTTCTTGCCAGTTCGATTATTTATTGCATTTTCGTCCACTGCGCAGCTGGCAAATAAGGCCGTCGCTGTAGCCGCTGTGGATTTCAAAAACTGTCTTCTGTTCATCTTGTCTTCCCGGAAGAAAAGATACAAATTCGCCAAATTCCTGACATTTCCACAGGAGTGATTGTACTGTATCATGCGAAGGTCCGCATGACAAGACACTTTATGGCCGGAATTGAGTCTTCGGAGATATAACATCATGTAATATCCGCACCGGGCACTCCGCAAACTTGGACTCTTCTCGTTAGTCGACAAATACAACCATCCTGCAATTGATCCCACCTCGCTGGGCGTACCTTCCCTGTAAGACTCAGTGTGACATTGCATCTACTCGGCTGTCGGAATGTCGTTGTTTGGAATTCCAGCATCATAGAGCGCCTATAGTTCCGAACGTTGGCTTGGTATGCAGACGGGATTGCGTGTGTACTTGTTCGGTCGTTGGCGTATTCCCTTTTCTTGGTTTTTCACCTGACGATTGTCGCGACCCAATGCGAAGAACCATTTGGGCGGTTAATGGTGACCGTGCTTCCGCCGGATATGGTTGCGGTTGATCCCCAGTTACCTGTGCCGATATTGACCCAGCGAAGTCCAAACGTCGTATCTGGATAACTGTCCAACTTCAAACCGACTGACCCGCCGCCATTCTTTGTGAAATAGAGGATATAAGCCTTCCCCGGATCGGCCGCTAAGTAAGCCTCATCCAACTGCCGGTCTGTCAGCAGATCCAGCCTGGGCTCGACGTCCCAAAACTTCACCTTGGTTTCGGTCTTCCTCGTTGCAATAATGCAGTTCTTCGCCGCAGCGTACAAACCTATCCCTGAGGTAGGACGATGAAACCTCACTCCGGCCACGCCGGCTATCAGATTGCGCCACCATTCTTCGATCGCGTTGTCAGTATCTCCCGGCTTGAATCTGCTCCAAGGTTTGCTGTCTAAGGCAATATCATTTCCATATATTTTCGTCATATGCAGCAGATACGGGGGATCCGTGTCCCTGGCCGCGTCGGCCATCCATTTTACTTTGTTCCAATGTGCTTCGTCCGCGTGCCTGCTGTTGGCCTGAGACGCATCGACATAGCCGTATTTGCCTCGATGGCTTAGCTGATAAGTAAGGCCTCGAGAGCTTTCTGCCCTGTAGACATCATTAAACATATCTGTAGTTGACACACTCTTGCCTTGGGCCCTTGCTTTGCCTTCAATGAAGTTCATCCAGTACTGTCCCCATGCTGGATCTTCATGCGTTTCATTATTCATGCAATAGAGCACGTTGTTGTAACCCAGCGTAATTGAGAGTAATCTGTTAACAAATTTGTCCTGAAAACTTCGGACCAAGTCATACTTCTGCTTCCTGGAGCCTGATGCATTCTCATATTTTGGATGTCCTGGCACTCCCTGAATGAAGGGATGGTCGCTGAATGAGCGGTACGATGTTGCTAGGCCCGACGATTCCCTCGTATAGTTAATGTTGTTTTTCGGATTCCATGGACTCACAGGCCAGGATCCCCAACTGCCATCGATCAAATCAAATCTGTCCCAGAGTTCTATCTGAACAATGACATTCCGATTATTGGCTTCGGCTATAAACATCTCCAGACGCGTCCAGAATGGGCCGGTCATTGTGTTTAGGTCGTACTGAGTACCTGTATTAGCGCAGAAGTCAAATCCCTGTATTCCGGCTGCCATCCCCGGATCGAGTACACACCGAAGATAGTTCCCACCTGCGGCTACTAACTCATCCATGGCGTTTTTAATTTGTGCGGCGGTACTCACACCTTTATTATCTTTGTCGTTGTCAGTGTCATGATCGATAAACGGATTATGCCCGTGATTCCAACCGCCGAGCAACAGTACGCGCTGGCCATCATATTTCCAATAGCGCCCATCGATGGCAATCTGAGCAAAAGTGGAATTGCTCCATGTCAAAGTGATCAGGAGTCCCAGAAATATGCGCAGGACACTTCGCCATTCCATTTTCAAGAAGGTCCATGCCGAAGCTGCAATCGATTCCATATCGCTGGTGCCGGAGAGGCTTGTCTCTCGATTGCCACGGCTTGGTTCTTGTGTATCTCTCATTATTGCTCCTTTCGGTCTTAATGGGTTGCATTGGCAGATTCAGAATGTCCATTATAATTGTATCGTGAATCCGAAAAGCTGTCCAGAGAAGCTATGAACGTTGGCTGATGTGTCGTAACAGGATGCCTCAAAAAATTTATAGCAACAGAGGTTTTAGTATTTGACTTTGAGTTCTTCATAAGTGCCGTTGCAATCTCGTTCACAATATTAGAGCACGCCTCGCCAAGTCCGACAAACAAAGTATATACGAATGTTGATACGATTTTGTGGCATGCAGTGGACCAAATATTTGCAAAAGAACTTGATCCAACAGGCTAAAAGGATTATAATTGACACGTAACCTTAGTCATCAAGCTCCTGCGCGATATCTCGCTTTTTCCTCTCCCTCCGCAGCGCAGGGGCTTTTATATGGATAATCAAGAACCGCCTGTTTAAGAAACTTCAGTGTGGGTTTGAGAAAATGGCTCTTCTGACTTCCCTATTGCCAAGACACTTAGATTGTGATACACTACCTCCTGGTCTGGGCGGAGGATAGCGCAACGGATGCGACGGACCCGAATGCTCAGGGCAAGGGCAGAAGCTTGAGATGGATCAGACCACACCGTCGCACTGTTCCGCGAGTGTCCGGGATTGATTGGGTAGGGCTAAGCTCAAAATGAAGCAACAATCGAGAAGAAAATTCATTAAATCATGTTTTGATTTGGCAATCTCAGGGTTAAGCTCTGCTTTTATCTCCTTTTGCCAGGGATGCAAAAAAAGGGAAAAACCAATATCCCCGCTTGAAATCCGTGACCCTCATAAGAAAGAGCAGATTATAGTTGGAGTAAAAGCTGGGATTGATCCGGATTTCGAGCCCCCTTATTCGAGACTACACAGAAGTGGAGAGTTGAAGAAAAGAGGAGAAGAGCTATGGAACATAATGAAAAGTTGTAAGCTTTGCCCCAGAAAGTGTGGCGTCAATAAACTTGCAGGGAATAAGGGGTTCTGCCAGGCTACTTCCCAATTAGAGATTTCCGCATATCACCCGCATTTCGGAGAGGAAGAACCTCTTGTGGGCAAAGGAGGTTCCGGAACCATATTTTTGACCAATTGCGGGCTAAGATGCGTCTTTTGCATAAACTGGGAAATCAGCCAGGGAGGACAAGGATATCCCCGAAGCATTGAAAATATGGCAGAGATGATGCTCAGCCTTCAAGAAAGGGGATGCCCTAACATCAATTTTGTTACACCGACCCATTACTCTCCGCATATTGTTCTTGCAGTTGATATTGCCGCAGGCAAAGGTTTGCGACTTCCTCTGGTGTACAATACCTGCGGATGGGAGCGCGTGGAGATATTGAAAAAGCTCGATGGCATCGTCGATATTTACCTGCCTGACTTCAAGTACTCGGATGGTAAAATGGCAGCAAAATACTCATCGGCTGCAGAGACCTATCCAGAAATTACCAAAGCAGCTCTCCTCGAAATGCACCGTCAGGTGGGAGTAGCAAAAGCTGCCAGTGATGGTCTCATGTATAGAGGGTTGATGATACGTCATTTAGTTATGCCAAATAGAGTTGCTGGAACAAAGAAGGTGATTGAATGGATAGCTCAAAACCTCCCCGAAGATACTTATCTTAACATTATGTCGCAGTACAGGCCGATGTATAAAGCATTTGAGTATCCAGAGATTTCCCGTAGGATAACCCGCGAAGAATATGCTGAGGCCATCAAGTGGGCAAAGGATGCAGGGCTCACAAATCTGGATATTCAGGGATATTGATCCTAAGTTTCGTCATTATATTGAATTCAGCGTTTGTGGATGGCAGCTTTGCCTCGGCAAGAAAGGGGAACTGACCAGTCTGGACAGGAGATAGCCCTAAAGGTCGGACAGCGAGAGGATGGTATTGATGAGAAGGTCGAAAAAGATCCTGTCTGTTGCCGACCATAGAGCCGGCAAGGTCTATGCCTCTGACATCACAAATCCCGGGACCTTATCCAACAAACGGTTATGGTCCATACCAGCCCATGCACCATTCCTCGATGTTTCTATGCATATCATAAAGTCCCCAAGTATTGGGCGGCGTATGTGCGATACGAAGATCGGGTGAAAGCAATTGGCGTTTTCCTTCTTTGGGTCGCTTGATGAAACAGAAGCTAAACAGCCAGAATGCAAAAGTGTAGCGGTTACTTCAAGACGACCTCCTTCCTTGCCAAAATTCCTCGGACCAGTCCCACCGACCTTTCGGCGTACTGGGCCGCGCATGAAGCATCCCCAAAATGACCCCATTTTCGCAACTTGAAAGCCTACAACTCACCTACAACTCACCTACAACTCAACAACTCTTTATCTCCCAATTCGAAAAAATCTCGCTCCATAAGCTCTTTATTGTCAAATGGTTACAAAAACCAAGAAAAATGGTAATGTTTTCAATGGCCGGCGTTCATGTTCCCTACTCTTCGATTGCCTCTGCTGTGGGGTCTGCTCTTCTGGAATCGTCCGCCGTTTCTTAGCCTCATCATGTGTCACTTATGCTGACGGGAAACGATGTTCAAGTTTCACGGTTGATAAACTCCTAATTCCAAGGTGACTGTTCCGGTCAGACGATAGCCCGGCTTGATTTCTCTGAACATGCTGGACGCCCGACGGCGATTGCCGGCGCCACAGTAATCCGTCACTAGCAACCGAATGGAGTCACCATTTACATAACAACGGTGATGTTGGGTGCCATCGGCATGTACAAACACGCCCATGCCTTGGTCATCTGTTAAGCCGGACCAGTAGATATTCCGTTTCGTGCCGCGGAAATCATTTACCCCCTGCTCCGTGCCGTCCATCGCCCAGAGCCAGACTGGCCGGCCAAACTTGACGGCGGCGGGCCAACTGGCATCGCGATAAGGACGGGCCTGGCCCATCGGACGACCGATATGACCGGCCGGGTAGGTGGTCCATTGGGCATTACGTTGCCATAACAATCTATCAAAGGACTTGGCGACATCAAATCCCAAGCCGATCTCACGCATCTTCTCGGCTTTGTTGTAAGTGAAGTCGTACGACAAGATCATCTGGCCTTGGCGGTTAAAGCGATATGTAAATATTCCCTCACACACATCAAACGTTCCGGCGGCCGTGATCGTCGCGGCCTCGTTTTCCCGGGCAGTTGTCACGTTGGTGGCCTTCCACTGGGTCGCAAACACATTGTAAGAAGGCATCGCTTCGCCGGTAAGTTTGGCGGTTCCCACTTTGAAAGGTGTCACATCCAGATAGGGGCCGCCAATTACGAGCGGTTGTCCGCCGAATCGGCCTTGTAGGAGCATGGCGGTCTTCTTATCGATTTCCCAAGCAAAATTGTCTCCGGTAATGATGAGTCTTGTATTGGTACTGGTAAGCGTCAAAGGCCGGGTCTTGGACGCCAGTGTTAAGACCGGGCGCACAGGCGGACCTATGGCCAGACGAAAGCGGTCCACCAGGAGGCCGGTGGGGTCACAGAAGGTTAATTCGATCTCCTTTTCGGTTAGGTCCTGCCGCGTGACCGGAATCGTTAAGGTGCCGGTGCTCCGGGCCGGAATATCAGGTGAAAGAAAACCTGACTGAGCACCACAGCTCCACCGGCAGTCCATTTCATTGAGATTAGCAAAGTCGAAACGGTTTTCCACATCCACGGTTACCAGTTGGCCGGATGCCGGCATGTCCACGAACTTCTTTCGAATGCGAATCGGTGAATAGCTCTTCTTGATGTTCCAGTACTCGGGTTTTTCCCGGCGCCAACCGTCGATGGGACCCCAGTAGCCGTAACCGTGCTCTGTACCTTCAAAGAAGAACACTTCATCGGTCCCGCACCAGATAGCCCCGCCCACGACGTTTTTCGAATTGTACATCCGGTCCCACATCTCGGCAAAGTCAAAACCGAAATAGTCTCGCAGGCCAGGGTCTGTAATCTTTTCCTGGCGATTGATGCGGCCCAGGTGACAGTATTCCCCAAAGAGGACAGGACGGGTTACTGAAGCATGGTCCTGAGGTCCGCTCAAGCCCGGATAATGGACATTGGTAAGGTCGCATAAGGGGTCGTCATTAGACAAACGGGCACTATGGAAAATCACGGGCCGATAGGGATCCAGCTTACGCACGAGATTATGTGTATCTGTAAAGCCCGGATTCCAGTTGGATTCATTTCCCAGCGACCAGAAGATAACACTTGGATGATTATAGCCCTGGACCACGGTCTCATGTGTGCCCTGGAGATAGGCTTCCACGACATTGGGGTCGTATTCTCGTTCCCAGCAGATGGGCGCCTCCAGTTCTACAAAAAGGCCCAGTTCGTCACAGTGCTTCAGAAAGACATCGGCTGGCGGATAATGCGATGTACGCACAAAGTTGCAGTTCATGGCCTTGATCATTTCCGCATCCCGGCGCCAGATTTCCGGCGTCAAGCTGCGTCCGCGCAGGGGATGGGCCTCGTGACGACAGACCCCGCGAAGCTTAACCGCTCGGCCGTTAACAAGCAGTTCCGTGCCCACGACCTTGCAGTCTCGAAAACCAAAACGCTCCTGCAGGGTTTCCAGGGTGCGGCCATTTACCTGGAGCGAAGCGACCAGTGTATAGAGGTTAGGGTGATCGCAGTCCCATTTCCGAGGACGGGTCATAGGAATGGATACCTCTTGCAGTGAGCTCCTCCCGGTAAAACGCAGGTTCGAGGGAGCCAAAGCAACGAACTTGTGGTCAGGCCCGGCGAGTTTCAGGTTCAAGGTCACTGGTTCGGGCCGGACGTCTCTGTTTCGATCCAATGCCACCTTCAGATGGAGCGTAGCATCCTGGTAGTCCGCATCAAAGCTCGTGCGTATCTGCCAGGCGCGTACATAAGTTTGCGGCACGGCAAATACGAAGATCGGCCGACTGATGCCGCCCAGGGCATGGCTGGCATAGCTGGATCCCTTGGCGATTTTGTCCGCCATAGAGTCGCTTTGTACGGCCAAGGCAATAATATTCTCCTGACCGATACGCGCGGCCTCTGTGATATCCAGCTCAAAGGCCGTAAAACCGCCGAGATGTTCGCCCATTAGCTCTCCGTTGACCCATACCGTGGCCAGGCTGTAGACCGCTTCACAACGCAGCTTGATTCTTTTACCTTGCCAGGATCTCGGTATGTGAAAGGAGCGTTTATAACCGGCGGCTTTACCCTCCAGCACTGTGAATCCCTGCATGACCCACTCGCCCGGTACGTCAATCCGGCACCAGAGTTTGTCATTAGTCTGTGCCGGAACAAAGAAGTCCTTCGGCGATTCCGGCAAAAAATCCCAAGGGCCATTCAGATTAATCCGCCACTTTGTCAAACCAGGCACGATACTCGGCTGTGGTGTCATACGATAAGCCACAAAATCTTCGGTGTTTGCCGGAGCCTTGCTGCTCGTGATTAGTGTTATGGCCAGGCAGAGGATACTATGCTGCCAGTACACTCTTCGAACGTCTGATTTCATAGTCATACTCCCATGAATATATAGTGCAAATTATTTAACTTGGCAATTTTCGACCTGCAGGTCCCTTCAGGAAAACCGGAGGGGCCGAGGAGTCGAAAATCGCCTGCGCTATACAAACCTTACGATCATTCTCCTATCCGGCCGGTATCGTACCCGGCCACTATAGCATCGCTCGTCGGCGGCCCATTATCCTTATATAAGCTCGATTCGTCACGGACGAAACGGCTAAATGACAATCAGGTCTCAGGTGGATTAGGTTCGCCCGAGCCCCACCACAAGCATCAATAACAAAATCACCCCCACTGCCGCCAAACATGAGATCAAGAAACCAACAATGTCTGTGCGGGTCCACTTATGGAACTCCCAAGAAGAACGAGGGAACAGCTTCTTGGATTCCAAGGCCCCTGGATTTGCCCGGGCTAATGCTAACGCGTTGGCATCGGCTTTGGCATCGGTCAGGACCGGTGTTTTCATTTTGGCATAGAAGCGATCCAGGCGCGCTGTTTCATCAGGTTTGGTCAGCAACGCCACCACTATCAAGATCAGGAAGGGTACAATGGTACGAATCAGGATGCGAATAGTTTCGTTCAGGGCATAGGGAATCTTTTGCAAATCGCAGCCCAGCGCATCCAGCATCACCAATTCCAGACTCAACATCCCACTCCCGAAGCTCTGTCCCTGGGCATCTTGTTTCACACCTTTGGTCCAGACAATCGAGCGTCCCGGTTGTTGATATGTTTGGGTAAAGGAATCCCCTACCGTTAATACCGCAGGACAAGGACTTTGTGCCTGCTGGGCCGGGGGTAACTGCTGCCAAGCAGTGATTGCTTTTTGGCGTTCGGCCACATCCATCTCGTGGGCCGTGTAGGTCCGTTCAATGGTTCTGGGGTCCGTTATCTTCAATAGAGACGGTTTGGTTCTTAAACTCGGGTAGATGGCCACCAACAAGAGCGGCAACAGGAAAAAGAGCAGTGAGGTCGCCAGAATCGAACTCCAAGCGCCGGCTTTGTTGGCCCGGCGCCATTTCATGCCCAGCCAGAAACTAGCGGCCACCATCACGTTTAATTCCCACCATAGTTTCAGTAACTGCAGGATAGTATCAAATTGCGTGGCAATCAGGGCCCCACCTATCACCACCCCGGCCCCAATAAGCCTTCCGGCCACCACATAGTGACGTTCTGATCGGTTTGGCACTAAAGGACGATAGATATTATGAGTCAGGAGACTTGATCCGGTTATCATCAGACAGTCGGCGGTGCTCATTAGCGCGGCCATCAAACATGCAGTCATTAAGCCCACCAATCCTATATTGAGCGGCCCCAATAAATCTAAGGTGGCATAGCCCCATACCAAATCCGGATTATCCACTCGATCGTGATAAAGTACTACTGCAGAAAGGGCAAAGAATCCCCATAAAATTGTGCACACGCGCTTCATATAGCTTCCCGTGACAAAGCCGAAGCGACACTCATACTCCCCCTTGGCCGAGCCAGTGGCAACCAGAGAATTAGGCTGAATTACCACATTCAAGGTCGCCATAAAGGTCAGGGCAGCAATGTAATACCAAGTGAAATCCACTGCAGCAGGAGAGCCGAAGATTTCAAAGAATGATTCCGGTAACTGCGAATGGACCGTGGAGAGGGCGTCCAGGACACTCGAGCCTCCATAAAGGGCATTGATTTTGGCCCAGGCAAAGGGAAACAACAGCACAGACAAGATGATAATAAACATGCCCTGCAGGGCATCGGTCAGAAAGGCGGCCCCGAGTCCTCCTGCCACAGCATATATCAAGACAACGCCGGACACAATCCAAATCAACACATCCGTATTCATGTGAGAAAAGAGTTTTCTGGGTTTCAAAAGAGTCAGCTTCCGCAAACGCGTTTTCTGCTGCTCGGTCAGGCTCTGAAAATCCTGGGCCTTGAGGTGATCCAATTCCTGTGCCTGCTCATATTCGGTTCGCTCCGCTATAGTTAGGACGTCGATGGATTTCGGTGTCAGAGCTGCTACAGTTTTGGTCATAGCAGCAAAACCTACGGAAATAATCGTCATCATGCCGATCGAACCGATGACCGCATACGCGCCTGCCATCGGTTTGGACCCGTACCGTTCCTCAAAAAAGTCGCCTAAGGTCAAGAGACGCAACCGCCGCATCCACGGCATCACCATCCAATATAAGGGCGTAGCAAAGAGATAGAGCAGGGAACTCCAAATCCCTGCAATGCCATTGGTAAACGTGGTAGTCGTTACCCCCACAGCATTGTCCGCGGATGTCCCTTGTCCAAACGCCGCAAAGGTCTGGATGAACTTGCCAAAACGTCGTCCTGCCAGAAAGTAATCCTCTTGGTTATGTATCCGCCGTGCCGACCAGATACCGATTGCAATGACAAGGGAAAAGTAGAGGCCGATTACTATCAAATCGATAATGGGTAAACCAAACAAATCAGACCTTTCTAAAACAATTGTTCTGCTTGAGGTGTTCAACGGCATCGAAAATGGCATTGATGTGGTCATCCGTAATCGTGTCATCCATATTGATGCAACAAACACCGGTCAGGTACGGATTTTGAGAGGCTTCGGCGAGAGTGATGACATTTTTTTGGATCTCATCCGGATGTTGATCTCGTAGTGTAACAGGATTGAGACGGAGATTTAGAAACGTCTTCGGCAAGTACCGGCGCATCACACTCACGTCCCCACCTGCTCCGACATCAACAAAGGCAAGGTTCGGTATTTTCGAATAGGACGCTGCATACCGATGGGGATCTGAACCGCAGTAGTGCACACCAAAGGTTTCATAATGTCGACTCCACCGGATATCAAAATCCAGAAGGAATTTTTCATAATCCTTTTCGGAAATCATGGTATAGGTACATTCCGAATGCAGCACCACCGGCTTGTGCAAATGTCGGACATTGCGATTGACCGATATCGAACTGGTTCCGGTCTTGGATTGTACAAAATCCACAAACCGGGTAATCACCTCGGCGATATTAGCAAACTGTCGCCTAACACTCTCCGGGGCCGTGTACATGTCGATAAAGAGCTCTTCTCCGCGTAGATCCAGGGCAATATTGAGAATACCGGCAAAATTAACATCGCCGGTCAGGTAACCGTGTCGAAGTTGCAATTGATCGCAAAGCGTCTCGAAATCCTTGAAAGCCCGGCTGGCAAATGCAGCTTCCGGATCAACACTCAAACGATCCTGTTTGGCGGCAATCACCTGCGGAGGATGTCCTTCACGATACCGGACCTCACAGCCCAACATCTCCTGTAACAGGTAACCAGCAGCCAAATGGACGGGCCCGATTTCCGGCCGGACGTCCTTGGATCCTAATCCATATTGTCCCCAGCGGTCATACAGGATACGTTCCATTTTAGCCTCAGCTTCCACCCGTTTGGTCGAGTGAAAAAAGAAGTCACGGTCAAAGGTGATACCGGTGTGTGTATACCACCATTCGGGTGCCAATACAATGTCCACCGGATATTTTCGAGTATTCAATTTAGAGTGTTTTGCTTGGGTCATATTTCTATATGAATATATCTAATTGATGAGTGGGCTCAACCACTATTTTACTATGAAACTTCTCAATTAGTAAGACATTATACGAGAATTTACTGATGATTTCTTTCAATGACCTTGATAATCTTGTTAACAATTCTTCTTGATTAGCGGGGCCATTGGAACAGCCAGGAAGACAGGGCCAGAGGTCAGGAGCAAAGATGTCATCCCCAATGCAGAAGTTTACGTGCCAGTCCCCGAATAGGGCTGTGAGGAATTGCCGTTGCCCAGACCGTTGATGTGGAAAGATCTACCCTAAAATGGCCTCATTTTCTTGAGTTTATAGCTACAACTCTCCTACAACTCAGCAATCCGTCATCTGCAAATTCGAAAAAAAATCCTTTCGTAAGCGCTGTAGCGAAAGGTCTTTACAGAAATCATAAAATTTGGTAATGTTTTTCAATGTCCCTTTCCAGTTGGTGACGGGCTGTGAGAGAGCCATATTACGTCTACTCGACACGCCGATGTGCGAAAATAGGGCCATTTTAGGGTCGGCCTACGAGCCCAATGCGCGCGTAAAAGGCTCTTTTCCGTCCTCGTTTGGCACTTGCCTGATTCTTGACGAGTTGTTGTAAGTTTGGACAGGCAGGATTATCCAGCTTGCTTGCACTAGCTTGACTTTGCATACATTTGTTAATAGGTCGTTATCTGCTGTCGAAGAGTGAGTGACGTTCACTGTTATATTCAGCCTGTAATTTGTCAAGATTTACGTGATGAACATCACCTCGGTGGATAATGAGGCGATAACGCAAAACGAGCGGTTTTTCGCAGGAGAGCAATATCGGGTGACGACCGGGATAAACGGGATTCTGGGCACTACCTTTTCTCCTAAGTATCCATGGCTGGGGATAGCTAGGCGAAGAATCATGACATAGTATTGCCAAGCCGCTTACCTCGCCATTTTTACGGAAGGCGCCTGAGAAGTCCAGCCAAGGGCCAGCTTCCACGGACGTTCTCTTAGGCTCTACACTGCCGTTGGAGCCGGCGAAAGAAAGGCCATCGGGCAATCGTATTCTTGCTGTAAAACCGCCGTAACCCTTGTCATCTTCGGAACCGCCAATCCGAACATCATCCTCCAAAGCAAGCAGACTAATCTGGAAGTCTATCTTGCGGATGTCATCTTGGGCACAATAAACTCGAATTATTGTCACTTCCTTTACAAACGCTCTTTGCTTTCCATTTGCATCAGTCAAGAGCGGTGACTTCCAGTGGACATAAACCTGAAGCGCGCGTGACTGGGAATCTACATCCAAGATTTTTGCATCGTAGACATCCCAGAAAAAATCTTTTGTTGCCCAGGAGTCCCCAAGTTTCTTATCACCGAGCCACACCTGGTGCCATGCCCAGAATATGCCGCGCTGATGCAGATGGTCAGCTGGGAAGTCCTCTGTTAAGATTTCTCCGTCGAGGCCATATAGGGGATGTATGTAATTGGCACGAGAATATTTTCCATTCTGAGATTTGTGTTGGCGCTGATAGAACATTACCTTTGCTTTGCCCTCTGTGAAGGTAAACCCCTGGTCGGTTTCGAGGATTTCAATGGGATTCAGTGTCCCTGTGCTGGCCCGATGCTTAGTTGGCTCACAGCTTGCAAGTATAGTAAAGGCTACCAAGATTGCCGCCGTCATCAAGAATTTATTCCTGAAATCATTCATATGTTCGCCCTTTCTGAAGATAATGAGATTCGTTTAGAGGCCCTCTATTGCGAAAGTTGCCGTTCAGGATTCACTTTGAACGCCGGTAATGAAGGATAGCCTTGCGATTGCTGGCACACATCCATGCGATATATCGGATCCCGCATCAGACAAACACGCCTGTCCATTGCAGGAATAGATGTTGTATATATCCGCAACTCTCCGGGCACAGCCAGGATTATCTCCTCACGCCAGTCTCCAATGACATCTGCTATTACTAACGGTTTTGACGGAAAATGCGCACTGCATTCAAGACCACTGGAATAATTCATAAGACAGCTTTTGTCCTGATTCCAATACTCACGTTGGAGGTCAGCATTCCAGAAAGCAGCCAGTCGGCTCTTGTTTTCTTCTTTGGAAAGCAGTTTTCCCTGTGCTGAAAATAACCAGAAATTATTTAAACCCTCATCTCCACCCCAGATTTCAACACCAGGTTCATTCGGATCGATGTCAGAAATTAATCCATAATGACAATGATCGGACCTTTCATTGATTCCCCAGAGAATTTTACCGGTTTTTGCATCGAGTTGGCAAATCCCGTTATTTTCCATAGCAGGTTCATAACAAATGTATATTTCAAGCCCGGGGTGCATGGGATCTAACTCTCCTACTACGCAGTGATCAGGATGTCCGCGTCCACTACCGGATGAATAACCATATCTTCCACTGCGGGGAGTCAGCATTTCAGCATTTGACCAGAGCCCTACGCCGTTGTCATCAATTACAGCCGAACCGATTATAATCTCATCACGCCCATCATCGTCAACATCGACCGCATGCACACAATGTGCACCCTGGGCGGTATAGGAAAGCCCTTGCTCTTGCCGGTCATCCCATTTCCAGAGTTGGCGCAGCTGTCCATCCTCAAGTGTATAAGCAGCAAGAGCAATGATGTCGTAAGTCCCCCGTTCAGCAATAATACATGGTGTTTTCCCATCCAGGTAAGCCACACAGAGTTGGTTTCTGTTCAAAGATTCATCTGTAATATACCCTTCCCTTGGGATCCAATCGGTACGTGCAATCTCTTTTCCTGTTTTACCATCCAGGATCATCAGATATTCAGGTCCGCTCCGAACATGCCCATCCGGTTGACGCGGGTCCCCTTCTCCTGTCTTCAAGGCAACCTCTGCACATCCATTTCCGTTAAGGTCGTAGATAACATATGGAGAAAACCACACGCCCATTTCAATTGACCACCCCATATCATATCGCCACATCATTGTACCATCCAAACGATATGCTTCTAATTTATATGTATCCGGACTTGGCTGCCAATAGCCCCTTCCTCCTCTGCCGTCCCCTATCCATGGATCAAAATTTATTCTTGGCCTTTTAATCACATATTCGTATTGTCCATCTCCGTCCAGATCACCTACCCCGGCTTTGATTGCACTATAATTTCCATCCAGTTTAATAGAAATATAGGAATCTCTTTCAGCCGGGAAAGTAATATCTGTTTCTTCAGATGATATCCCTTCGACACCATTAACAATGCTGCGCACAAAATATGTTGAAGTTCCTTTCTTTACATGATTCCTGTCTACAAAGTCAGTTGTGCTGATAATCGGCTTTTCATTAAGACGCTCAGGAGAATTGTTCCCTGAGACACGATAGACATTAAATGCAACTGGTCCGGTGTCTGTTTCAAGTAGGCGCCAACCAATGTATACCTCCTTATTTTCAACAGGCAGAGCAACAATACCCCGATTCAGTTTCTCCATGACACGTTCAGTCGCAAATCCTTCGACAACAGGCTTTTGGGCTCTTTTATGCGGTTCTGGAGGGCCTGAATAAACTTGAACGTCATCCAGGAAAAGATCTGTGCGGTGACCTCCTGTAAAACGGATCTGCATCTGATTACAACCTTCAGGGATAATCGTTTTCGCTTTAAATGGCATCCAGTAACTTCTTGCATTCAGCATGTCTTTTCCAATACCGACCTTTATGACCTTATTGTCGGCAAGCCCTATTACTTCCAACCATACTTTTCCACAGTGAAATCCACTGCTGCCCTTCATCCAGGCAGTTACAGTAAAAATATCTCCGGGTTTGACAGGATAAAGGGCATTATTAGTGAGCATCCAGAGTGAGTCCCAGGAATCCGTGTCGGGGATATCCCAAAACACGTGCAGTGCATGTTCACCATTATGTGCTTCGCGGGAAAAGCTTGCCACAGGTTCACCGGAAGCCTTGTTCGGCAGTTCCTTATCAGCATGACGTGCTTCAAGATTCCATCCCGTCAATTTTTCTCCGACTATCTCAAAATCACCATTAATGATAGCATCTTTTAAGGCATGTTGATTTTTCCCCCTTGTACAGGAGGAAGTTATTATGAGAATGAATACAACTATTATCTGAATCACATGCTTAAGGTGATCTGACATAATAAATTCCTCTTTTGATCCGTATGGAGAGCATTAACCATGAATCGTCGTTACCTATCGACTCGTCGCACGGTCACCTGCTCCCGGTCCCTTTGTCTGGAAGAAGCCCGGAGTCTCGGCCATACTATCAAATCATAGTCCATTTGGCACGCACTACTTGGGAAATCCCGGATGTGTATCCTTTGTTTTTCTTGGGCAATCCCAGCCGGTTGTAAGCTGGGCTTACCCTGTGGAAAGGTCGGCCGGCGGAGGAGAAAAATGAACGAATCAGCCCGAAGGATATTAAGGCTGGCGCAATACCAGTGACGAAGGTGTGACAGGCTGTTTTACCACGAATACTCGTTATTTATCACACACTCGGCCTGGACACAATAAACAACCTCCTCTGGAGCCACTCTCTTGGATTCGTCACTGACAGCAGGAAAGTAAGGTTCACTTCGAAAGATAATCTGAGACTATGTTTGAAAACCATGGCAAAACCCTCTGAAGTCCAGGTCCGGCGAGTCGTCATGAGCTAGCGCATCTCCATTCTTATATGTCATAGTGACGGCAGATGGAAGTTCGTCACACGCGAATGGCGCGCCTAAGTAAGTTGTGCGTGATTCGCTGCACGCGGTCGTCGGGACCGTGGGGTCGGCTCCAGTGGGACCATGGTAACATGTGGCCGGGCGGCGAACTTAGGCCCTGAGCCCAAAAAATCGTGGCCGCGTTGAAGACGAAGTTTCTCTTCGGGCCGGGGTAGACCGTAGCAGTCCAGTGCTGCGGCTGGACACCGCCGCGCAAAGCCGTCCCTTCCGCCACGACCTCAAGCCCCGGAATCTCAGCAGGCGCGCCGTGGTATTCCCAGCCGACCAAGCCAGGGATACTGTCACCATTTTTCACGCCGGCGCCTTCGAATATCCAATGATCGGCCTGGGTCACGGTCCAGTCACCGCCACCGTTGACAGGACTGACGTTCCGAGCACCCATGAGCAGGCCTTCGTCCGGTCCTGTCATTGGGAAATCGTGCCTGGGCTTGACACCCTGTACGGCCAACCCGCCAAACCGGCCGGCCCGCGTAATAATTCGTTTTGGCCGGCCGTCGATGCTTGCCCGGAAAGGAGTGACGCCATTGACTGCGTTGCCTGTGAGAAATAGCACGCTGACGCCCTCGTTAATCATCTGTTTCACACTGTGATATTGCTGGACGTCCCAGTACTCGTCGTGACCAACGCTGATAAACGTCTTACACTTCAGCCCACGCCTCGAACTGACCATATCGCTGTTTGAGCAATAGGTCACATCATACCCGTGCTTTTCCAGCCAATAGGAAAGCGGAAACTCCCAGCAGAGGAATTCGCCGGACCCAACCGATTGCGGATTCTCGTAGATCTGTCGGTATCTGCCGTACGGCCGGTCGAAGCTCACATCGACGTTTGGGCCCACATACCATGGGTTATTGCCGTCGTCATACAGGGAGAACTGATCGGGCCAGCGATTGTAGGCCTGCCACGTGTTGTCACTGCACTGAAACAACATATCCGCTGGACGGTTGTCTTTGACGACGAAGATAACGTAGCTTTGCCAATACAACTCGTCCGCGCTTTCAGGCAGCGTCGTCAGGCGACCAAGGTAGACGCCGCTCGTCCAGGTGTCAGGGATATCAAGCTCCAACGAAGGCTCCCAGCGGCACTCCCGCAACCGATTCCGGCCGACTTCGGGATCGGTCTGTGTTCGGCCAGCCAGTGGACCGACCGTGCGCATCAGTCGAGCGCCGCGGCCGTTGTAGTAGCCCGTACGGAAGATTTCGAGCATGAACCTGCGCTGCGGATTAGTCGAAACCATTATGTTGATCGACTCACCTGCTGCGACCGACTGCTTGGAGCAATACCCTTCTATCCACGGGCATCGGTACCCGCGTCCTCCCCCTGGCGCGTCGACCACACGGACACGCGTCAGCTGCCAGTCAGTGGCGCCCGGCAGGGAGTTCTCTCTTTGGATCAGATCTCGTTCTTTCGAGGAAACGTTGCCATCTGGCGGCCGTCTCTGAGCAACAGCTCCGCGCTGGCGCATAGCAGACGCTACCGAGAGGGCCAGCGTGCCTCTTAGCAGACTTCGTCTCGTGACATTGATTCGGTTTCTAAGTGACTCACTCATTGATCTGCCTCCTTTTTTGGTCCATTGTCTATGAGAGGATTCTACAGTCCTGTACTCCATCGAGCACTGGCGTATACGGCCTGACACAGCCAGCCTCACGACACAGTTCTGCAAAGCCTGCCGGTGTCATATAGCTCAGGCTGCTGCGTGGCCGGTAATGATTGTAATCCATTCGCCAACGCTCCACAACGTATTTCATCTCATCGATATATAAGCTGGGATTTCTCATATACCTTCATAAGCGACCATCCGTCACGCTACGACCTTAAGACAAGTAAACCTGCGTCACTGGTCATCTTGGTTCCATGAAATTCGAGCTTCGATTTGCCATCAAAATCAAGCCTCAGAGCGTCCTTGCCTGCTTCACCCATCGGGTTCTGGCGCAAAGAATAGTCGAAACTGGCTTGAGTGGTCTCAATGTACTCTATACTGCCAAATTACAGTTCATTTGTCACGAACTACTCGGGAAATCCGGGATTAGGTGACTTTTCAGACCAGTCCCACCAGCCAACCAGAAGCGCACTGAGCTACCAACAAATACCTCCAAAACGACCCATTTTTCACGCGTCGACACCTACAACTCTGCTACAACCCGAAAGCCCGTTAACCTCTCAAGATGGTCAAGTAATGGCCGCGTGAAATTCCCGCTTTGGTCACAAGATAGCGAGACCGGCTGGCTAGTCGCTTCGATGATACCGAATCCAGAGTTGCAGGTCGCGCAGGACAGGATCTTGTCCGCTACGGGCTTGACGCGCGATAACAATCTGGTTGGATCCTTTGCGTACGATCCGAGGGTCGAGATCGTATTCCACCCAATCGTCGCTGGTGGCCCCACTTGCGAGAAGGCGATCGTTGAAGCGAATGATGAGGCCGTCCTTCCCGCCGGGGAGAAGGACCTGGATTCGAAGCGTGAGGTCGGCGCGGCGTCCGCGTGTCTTGGCTGAAGCGACATCGTCGCCTACAAGCAAAGAGACTGTCTGCGGCCGGTCGGCCTTGAGAACGGTCGGATTTTCTGGCGAGAAGGCTCTAGGACGAGTGATGAAGCGCTCGGCTGTCTTCAGATACTTTCGGGCGTCGTCTTGACCGCGCGCGTCGGCCACGTACATCTTGTCCGTGAACTTCAATATTTCAGGATCTCCTGCCTCGAAGAGTAGCTGGAACTGCGGGTCACTCGGGAGGTAGAAAAAATTGAACAACCAGATGGCGTCGACGCCCGCATTCCAGGCATTCATGATCCGAGCCCGATAGGCCTCCAACGAATTCCGTTTCCCACGGCCGGCCACGCGGCTCTCATCAATCGACGCCCATACCTGCGTGCCGTGCTCGTGGCCGATGGCGGCTGTTTCGCGCCACTCTTGCAGTCGGAAATAGCCCGTGGCGATCCAAATATCGATGAGATCTCTCTTCATCCACTGTTCGACGTCCAGCCCCAGTGCTCTGGAATATCCGGGCGAATCAGGCGTCCGCGCCGCTATTAAAATGGGACGCCCACGCGCGGCGCCGATCTCGTCGGCCATGTCGCGAATCCGGCGAAAGAGATGGTTCATCATCTCGGCTTCTTCCGCGGTTGCCTCGCCTCCGATGGCGGTTGTCTTGAACGTCGACAGATGGCGAAAGAAGTCGAGAAGCAGTCCGTCAATGTCATAGTTGCGGCATACCTCCTCCAACACACCGAACACCTTTTCTCTCACTTCCGGGCGGGCGTAATCGAACGCGCTCCATCTGCTATAAGGCGGTCTTGCGTTTCGCGCGCCGACGAGATATTCGGGATGGGCCTGTTTCCACTTGTTGCTGTTCCACCTTCGCCGGCCGTGTTCAGCGTCCCCGGCGTCATGGATGTCATTCATGCGCATGGCCCAAAACGCTTCATAATTGTTCTTCCGGCAGAACTCAATATACGCCTCGAGACCGTCCGGACCGTGGCCGTACAATTTCTCGATGATCCCCGGCGGCCATTCCTGGGCCACGTCCGAGCGGTACAGCCTGGCGACTGGAAACTGGTGGATTAACGAATATGTGCAAGCATCGGTTTGCGACCCAGGGATGTAGGGAAATACGCACGGGTTCTTCTCCAGATACCGATGTTCTTCATTCATTGACATCCCATCGGAGTGAAAAACGATCCGCCGCTTCTTCTGGGCGACTTCCCGGCGCAATGCTTTCAACTTCGAAGCGACGAGCGGTTTTGTATTCGTCGTGGAGGAAACGTTTGTGGGTTTCAGGATGCTGTCGACTGTACGTTCCGCTCCCCAATTCGCATCGCAGACCGCCATGATGATAATCAAAATCGCTGATCTGTGAAGCATGATCTTATCCCCGTCCACAGCCAAAGCCATCGGCCTGTCATTGGTCAAATGCGCATGAAAATTCGCTTGCGATAAAATAAGTATAAGCCGGAATTTCCCTATGAGTAAACGCTGCTCTTGCACGCCACAACACGTCATTATGCCCCAATGATCTGTTCCAGTCAATATCCTTGGCGCTCCAGTCGAGTCAAAACCTTACGCAAACAGAAGCTATAGAAGAGTAACATAGCATCCCCAAAAACATCCCTGTTTTCACTCGCAATGGCCCCATTTTCACGCGGAAATCCATACAACCCGAAAACCCCTTATCTCGAAATATGAAAAAATATTGACTCCATAAGCTCTGTGACAACAGTGGCTTATAAAAAACACAAAAATTATGAACGTATTTCAATGTCCTTTTTTAGGCTAAAGATGAGGATTGTGCGACACACTAACTATTTGTTAGGGTGTCGTTGCCCCAATTGCAGGAATTTGCGGCTCGCTGACTGGTCGAGATGCAATTTGCAGTCATTGACTTTGGCTCACTGAACAATCTTTCTCTCTCCGCATCGCCTCAGAAATCCAGCAACTTCAAGACATCTTCGATGGTGCCCTCCTTGCTGATCCGGCGACTTGGCCCAGAGGGACTGTCAAAGACCAAATACTCTTTCTTCGCCTGGATAGGAAGCGAGAGTTTGTAGGGCTGACATTGCGGGATGGCAGCTACTGCACGCCGGGCGCCCTCATAGAGGGCTTGTTGAGTCTCGTCGAACGGATAAAGCTCCGCTGCTTCGCGCGTGATGCCCCGTTTGACGGCCACCGTAACGCAAGTGGAGCCGAAGAATTTCGTGGCCTCCCGGCAGGTTGCCTTATCGCCCGTCACCATGATGGTCGGGACGCCATAGTACCCGGCGATGGCCGCACATTGGGCCAACTCACCAGACTCGACCCCGTTGTACCAGTATCGGTTTTCCGTTCGCGATGACTGTGTATGGGCCAGCACGCCGTCGGGCGTGCCCATCATGGCGTGGGCACCCAGTTGGATCATGCCATCGAACGACTCATCGAGGCCCGTGAGCGGACCCGGACGTGGTTTGCCGGTGATGTACTTGGCACCCGGCTCCATCAGGTGCGGGACAAACGCTTGCGATCCGTGCCCGTCAAGCACCACAATCTCGGTCACATTGGCGGCCCTCAATCCGCGGACTACGGCTGCAATGTCGCCCATCAAGTACTCCTTCGCTTTCTCGTTTAGCGGATTACCCGGCTCGCGGGTCTGAGCGAACTTGTACACACCGCTCGCTCCCTCCAGATCGGTGAGGATGTAGATGCGGAGAGGGTTTGCCGCCAGCCGTGGAACGAAACAGGCCAGCACAAGCAGCCAGCTTGTAAGATGGAAGGAGAAAAACCCTGATCTCATCGGTCGTCGCGCCGCCACTGATTTCGGTCGGTTCGTTTTATCTTTCATTGTTCGCACCTCTGTAGCATAGGTTAATAGCATGACCTTTGCGTCACCAACGTAAGACTCTGGCTCTTTTCTGCATCCCCACGGATCAACAAGACCCTGCATTGCCATTGGACGCGTATGTGTCCGGCCGATTCACTCACCTTGCGGTCGATCGTTTCCTCGACTACGGAAGCAGATGAGCCGGGTAGCTGGGCTCAGGCGATGGCGCCAGAAGTTGGCGTCGTTGTCTCTCGGAGACTGCCGTATCGCCTGCGTTGCTCTGACTCGACAGCCATTCGAGTCCGAATTCAACTATAATGATATGCAACCATGGCAACTGAAGTCAATCCTAAATTCTTTCTCTTCAACCAAACGCAGAGCAGTGAAGAATGACTACAAGAACCCACATCCTCGGCCACGCCTATATCGCTCATTTCGGGCAGTCCTCATTCCAGGCCGCATCTCCGTCGTCTCCCTCCTCTGCAAGCACGGCGCCAAGGAACAACTACCTTCGCCCTGACCCGTGATTGCAAGGACTCGATTTGCCTTGGACACCCACAGCACCCAGCCCAGTGATTTGCCGGCGGTCGTTCCGCGTTAGGGGGGACAGTGGAAACCAGCATAATCATGAATCACAACAGCGGCTTTCGCTTCTCTATATCGTTTTTTCAGCAACCGGAACGGCAAGCTTGTTTATAACCACCGGCGCTGTCATGAACTTATTGCCAACAATCACCTTGACGAGGTCACTTGACAACAGCCTGCCGCGCTGCCATAATACCCCGGCGTATGGATTTGTCCGTGGTTCATAGTTCATCGATGAACTAACAACAATAAATTATGAACAGTTGAGTCTTTAGCATAGAAAAATTGAAATGACAGTCACTAAGTATTGCTGTTAGAAACCATAAAATCGCGTTCGTTTATTAAGGAATATAATATGAGCAAGCAAAAAAAACCTGCCAAACAGCAGGACAAGCACATTTCCCGGCGTGACTTTTTGGGTGGAGCGGCCGCTGCTGCTTCGGCCCTTACCATTGTCCCGCGCCACGTCCTGGGCGGCCCCGGCTATATCCCGCCGAGCGAAAAGCTAAATATTGCCGTCGTCGGCATCGGTGGTATGGGCAAGAATAATCTCAGCCAGGTCGAAAGTGAGAATATTGTTGCACTCTGCGATGTGGACGACGGTTTTGCGGCTCCGGTTTACGACAGGTATCCAAAGGCCAAGAGATACAAGGATTTCCGCAAGATGTTCGAAAAGCAAAAGAACATCGATGCAGTGATTGTGGCAACACCCGACCATACTCATGCCGTAGTTGCGATGATGGCGATTAAGGCAGGCAAGCACGTCTATGTCCAAAAGCCAATGACCCACACCGTCTACGAGGCCCGCAAGCTGACCGAGGCTGCCCGCGAGGCCAAGGTTATGACCCAGTTGGGCAACCAGGGCCGCTCGGGCGAAGGAGTCCGGCTGGTATGCGAGTGGATTTGGGACGGGGCAATCGGACCTGTTCACGAGGTCCACGCCTGGACCAATAGACCCACGTGGCTTCAGGGTGTTGAACGACCTAAGGGCGAGGACCCGATACCTCCAGGGCTCGACTGGGACTTGTGGCTTGGCCCGGCCCCGTATCGGCCCTATGTCGGCTTCCGTTACCCCTTCGGCAGACCTGAGTTTAAACAATACCGCAACGTATACCATCCGCACGACTGGCGCGGCTTTTGGGATTTCGGAGGGGGTGCAATAGGTGACATGTTCTGCCACATAGTCGACCCGGTCTTCTGGTCGCTTAAGTTAAAATACCCCACTGCCGTGGAAGCCCACCATTCAAACTATATGGACGCAATGTTGGGCACACCCGCAATTAAAGATACTTATCCAGTGGCCTCGTTAATCCGTTTTGAGTTTCCTGCCCGCGGTGATATGCCTCCCGTCAAGCTTATCTGGTACGACGGCGGATTGAAACCACCTCGGCCGGCTGAACTGGAACCGGGTAGAAATATCCAAAGAGGCATGAGCACAATATTTATCGGCGAGAAAGGCACACTGGTTGCCGGTGAGACCGGCGATAGTCCCCGCCTGATACCCGAATCGAAGATGAGGGCATACAGATTGCCCCCCAAGACCATACCCAGGGTCGGTCAAGGCCGAGGCGGACACAAGGGCCATGAGATGGATTGGGTCAGGGCCTGCAAGGACGGCAAGCCCGCCTGCTCAAACTTTGATGAGTCCGGCCCATTGACCGAAGCTGCTCTGCTGGGCAATATTGCCCTGCGTATGGCAGAGCAGAAGTTGGAGTGGGACGGCAAGAATATGAAGTTTACCAATAATTCAGAGGCCAATAAGTACCTGCACAAAGAGTATCGCAAGGGATGGACTTTGGATGTATAGTTGCTAAAGGTTTTTCAATGCTCAACACGACAATATTACAGGAGACCGAAGATGTATAAAAGAACTATCTTGGTGGTTTTGCTAACAGCAATGGTTGTCTCTTTGAGCTCTTATGCAGGCGTTAAGGAGGCGTGTCCCGAATGGAAGCTGGCTGTGCAGTCCTACTCGTTTAGGAAGTTCACGTTTTTTGAAGGCATTGAGAAAACAGCTAAGCTGGGGTTGTGCTGCATTGAAGGTTCCGGCGGTCGCAAGATTAGTCCCGAAATTCAGGACGTACAGTTTGCACAGTTGATACTGGATGGCCCAAAGTTTAAGCGAGCGCGGCAGGCGGTTAAGAAGAAGCTAAGATATTCCGGTGTCAAGCTGGTCAGCTACGGCGTGGTCGGCCTGCCCAATGACGAGGCCGAATGCCGCAAGGTCTTTGATTTTGCCAGGGAAATGGGCTTTGACGTAATAATCGCCGAGCCTCCTATCGCTGCGCTGGATTTGATAGAGAGATTGTGCAAGCAGTACAATATGAAGGTGGCACTGCACAACCATCCGGCGCCTTCTTTGTATTGGCACCCCAACTTGGTCTTAGAGGCCTTGGAAGGTCGTAGCGAGTTGATGGGCGTCTGTGCCGATACCGGCCACTGGATGCGCTGTGGTATCAATCCGGTTTGGGCCTTAAAGAAACTCGAGGGCCGTATTATCTGCCTGCACCTAAAAGACCTGAACGACTACGGCGAGGTTGAAACCCATGATGTGCCCTGGGGCACGGGCAAGGGCAAGGTAAAAGAAGTCCTGGAAGAACTCAACCGTCAGAAATTCGAAGGCATAATCGCCATTGAATATGAATACAATTGGGATAATTCCATGCCTGACATAAAACAGTGCATAGATTATTTCAACAAAGTGGTCAGCGAACTGCCGAAAGAAGAACTCCAAAGCAAATAAATCAGGCATTTTCATTACCTGGTTTAGTTTATTTGCTCTCTTAAGGCCCTGAGCTTCTTGGTTTAGGGCCTTTTACCAGACCCTGACCGCCAACAGCGACGGCGGCCAGGATCAGTCCCGCCGTTGGCGGTCCCTTAGACTCCAAAAATCACAACATATGTTTGGGACGGATCGCATGTTTTTGCTCCCGGCATTCTTTGTCTGTTTCCACTCTGCTCAGCTCGGCTCGAATTCTATTCGGTTGATTCGGTCGTATCAAACGAATTTGATGGTTGACGAACTTGATGCGGCCAACGGCCATTTTTCAATTGCTATGAATAAGCGTAATGTCAGCACATTGCCTAGATTCTCGGACCAATCCCACCAGCCAGCCGGAGCGCACAGAGCCCCCAAAAACACCCCCATTTTCAGTCGTCGGCGCCTACAACCGATATACTACCCGAAAACCAGTTATCTGGCAATTCTGCGAAAAATACTCTTCTTGTAAGGTGTTTAGCAATAAGCCTTTACAAAAATCGCAAAAAATGTAAACGGTTATTATTCAATGGCTGGCGCTCATGACCCTAAACACGACTATTCAGAGTAGGAGTCCAACCTACTTGTGTGCGAATCTGGGTTAGTCACCTCGACGGTGATCATTCTGTGTTGGGCTGCTGGTTGTCAGGTCCATTTCTCACAAATTTTCCTTGCATCGAAGTTGCTAAGTTGGTATAAAATGGTATTGGAGAAATGTAAGGATTTTCGTCTTCTGACCGGTGGAATCTTTGCAGCTTTTCGATAAAGGAGGAGTTATGATGCGAGGCGCAGAGCGGTATAGGGACTATGTACCGCAGAGTAGAGATTTTTCTACATTTCAATTAACATCCTATATCAACTTTTTTGTAGGAGGATGGCTCTGTGTAAAACACTAATTCCTTCCTATATAACCTGTCCAAGAAACATCCATGATGATAGGTTAAGGAGAAAACAAAATTTTACCAATTTTCGAAAAAAATTCGATAAAAAAGCGTTCGTTTGCTCGCATTTTGGCATTTATTATAATAGTAGGACCAACGAATCCGAAGGGGGCGGGTCACTTTGCAGAAAAGGATAGAATTTAGTGAGAGTGTAAATTGTTACGGTCGTTTTATATTTCTATTTTTTGTAGAAGGATAGTCATGTGTAAAAAACTAATTCCTTTCTATATAACTTGTCCAAGAAACATCCATGATGATAGGTTAAGGAGAAAACAAAATGTTTCACCAATCGTCTAAACAAATTTTACTTGGTATTTTCGTCGCATTGTTGTTAATAACAGTGCCGGTCTATGCTGTAAAAAACTACAAATTCTCCAACTACGGAGGTGGACATCAGATCTGGTTTGAAGTCGAGGATTACGATGAACGCGATCCCGATACTGATGAGTATTTCCCGGTTGTTAATGAGAGTGGTGCGTTCGGTCAAGCAATTACCCGTGCAGGCGGCGCCGGCGGTATGATTCGCTGGACATTCGATATCAGCAAGGCCGGTGGCAAAGGAGGCACGTGGTATTTTTGGGGGCGAGTCCTCAATCCAAACGGTTCGTCGGATTTTATGATCGTGGAGGGAAGCCCGGGTGACCCAACGCTTCCCGATAGCCCCCCCTACCCCGGAACCGCTGAAGCGCCGGGATTCAATGATTCAGACCGGCTTTTTTTCCAGGATGCCGGGCCTCCCTGGACATGGAGCAGGGCTGACCACGCGGATGCTCATACCAAACAACTTCAGGACGGCGAGAACACGATGTACATCGTTCACAGGAGAGGCAATGAAACCATGTTCTGGGACGTCTTCGTGTGGGCGGATACCCCTGACTATGTGCCTACCGATGCGGATTATCTAAACGCCGAGAGACCTTCTGCCGGCGCAGCCACTAATCCAGGTCCGGCTAATGAGGCAACAGATGTGCCGCGAGACGTGGTCCTTAGCTGGACGCCGGGAGCTTACGCGCCCCCAACCAACGGGCATAAAGTCTACTTAAGCGAGAGCTTCAGCGACGTCAACGAAAGCATTGGCGGAGTCACCCATAGTGCCGCCAGCTATGCTGCACCCCAACTTCTTGATTTCAACAAGACTTACTACTGGCGGGTCGATGAGGTCAATGGGCCGCCCGACTTTACGGTACATAAAGGCGAGGTGTGGCAATTTACGGTTGAGCCGTTCGCTTATCCTGTCGAGAATATAATTGCCACCGCTTCCAGCCAGTTGAGTGAAGACACAGGGCCGCAAAAAACCATCGACGGCTCAGGACTGGACGAGAATGACCTGCACTCAATTGAAGAGGCGGATATATGGCTTAGTAGTATAACCGGAGCACAGCCGACCTGGATACTGTATGAGTTTGACCGTGCTTACAAACTGCATCAGATGTGGATATGGAATCATAATTCCCCTGTTGAGCCTGTTTTTGGCTTCGGCATTAAGAATGCTACCATTGAGCATTCCATCGACGGTGTCAACTGGATTACATTGGGTACTACTCACGAATTTACCCGGGCGCCCGGTACGCCTGGTTATGCAGCCAATACCACGATTGACCTTAGCGACATGGTAGCTAAGTACGTCAAGATCACTGCTAACAGCAACTGGGGAGGCATTGTGCCGCAGTACAGCCTGAGTGAGGTTCGCTTCCTATACATACCCATCCGTGCACGAGAGCCCAGCCCGGATTCCGGGGCTACAGATGTGGACGTGGATGTGACCCTTGGCTTCAGAGCGGGCAGAGAAGCAGCCCAGCACGATGTGTACCTCAGCACCGATGAGCAGGCTGTGATAGACGGTACTGCCCCTGTCGTTAGCGTGGCCGAGAACAGCTATGGCCCCTTATCGCTCGATTTAGACATGACTTACTACTGGAAGATTAATGAGGTCAATGAGACCGAGACCCCAACTACCTGGGAAAGTGCCATCTGGAGCTTTACGACAAACGACCATATTGTCGTGGACGATTTTGAGGCCTACAATGACATTAACCCTGAAGACCCCGGGAGCAACAGGATATTTAACGTCTGGCTTGATGGATACGAGGTGCCGACGAATGGCTCTCTCGTTGGTTATGAGAATGCTCCATTTTGCGAGCAGACTATCGTTCACGGCGGAGGCAAGCAGTCGATGCCGTTCTTCTACAGCAACACCGGCGGCGCAGCATATTCAGAGGCCGAACGCACTTTTGCTGGCGGGCAGGATTGGACAAGGGGTGGTGCTACAACACTCTCGCTGTGGTTCTACGGCGATGCGAGCAATACGGCTGAGCAGATGTACGTGAAGGTCAATGGTGCCAAGGTGATATATAACGGTGATGTGACTGATATCCAGGGTGCATCGTGGCATGAATGGAATATTGAGCTGGCATCGTTTGGCGTGGACCTGCAAAACGTCACGAAGCTGGCTATTGGTATTGACGGCAATGGTGCCAGTGGTACATTGTACATAGACGACATTCGGCTGTACGGGCTGGCTCCACAGCCACAAGCCAATTAAAGTGGCAATATATTGCGATTTTGTAAGGAAGGAGGTAATGCTAAAGTTGTGAAGAATTGTCCTGGGCAAGCCTTGCACTATTACGGTTCAGGGCAAGCACCAAATTTAGTGAGTGAAGGTGCGAATATTTTATTGTTTTCTTGAAAACAACGATTGTTTTGGTGTGTGGCCAAAGCATACTGTGAATTGGTTAAATGGTTAAATAATTCACCAATTACCAGTTACCAATTATCAATGTTTGAGAAAGGAGGATTATTATGTGTAAGAAATTGATTCTTTTAACCGCTT
>CAYGBH010000006.1:0-513 GCA_964348055.1 uncultured Pirellulales bacterium | reverse complement strand
GAAGGTGAGAATTTTTTGTTGTTTTCTTGAAAACAACGAGTGTTTTGGTGTGTGGCCAAAACCTGATTATCTTAACTTTTTTGACGGAGGATTATTATGTGTAAGAAATTGATTCTTTTAACCGCTTTTGTTTTGGTGCTGGGCCTGTGCCCCCAACTTGCGCATGGCGAAGCGGGCCTCGTTGGATACTGGAAACTCGACGAGTCATCGGGCACGACTGCCATCGACTCGGCCGGTGGCGACAACGATGGGACGCTGAGAGGGTTTCGGCTTCAATGGAAACCGTTGGAGGGGAAGGTGGGAGGTGCTCTATCGTACGGTGGGGATCCCCAATCCTACGTTACGTTCCCCACCACCGGCATGTCAGTAACTGCAGGAACCATCGCGCTCTGGGGGTACCTTGACGAACCCCAACCGGGGCAGACCAGGTACTTCTTCGGGCATACGACGATACCGCACTGGGCAAACCGGATCCAGATCTACATGGATACCCCTACTAACATGCTTGATATT
>CAYGBH010000005.1:0-36732 GCA_964348055.1 uncultured Pirellulales bacterium | reverse complement strand
ACCGCCTGTTACCGGTAGCAAATTGAAATGCCCACACTGCGGCAGTGACCAGCTGATCTTGCTTGAACGACTACCACGACCACGTGCACGCAGCCCATGACCTGAAATATCCACCTGCACTGGATAACCTGCCAACATCTCTATCGATTCAAAACAATGAGCCGGTTCTAACGTAATGCAACGGGCCATCAGTCTCGGTCTGCCCAAATATCCAATTTTAGCTATAAAAACAGAATCCTACCTCCATTTGCTGTCGCAATTCCCCATTAAATCGACGCCGCACCCCGCCATATTGACCATGCTTTAATCAAAACAGGCCCAAAAAACCTCACGTCGCTACCCCGCGTTTAGTACAATAAGGTTTTCGAGACGGTAAAACGCCTCGAAAAGCCTTTATTTATTCAATGTACGATTCCCAGATTCAAAGAGCTGACAATTAACTCAAGCTGTCAGCCCTTTAGACAAACGAGATTATCTATAACTAACCATAGCTCCAAATATTATCAAGTAGTCACCAAGTATGTGGATTCGGCCGTAGAGATGGGATCAGACCAGGTGAGCGCAGCTCCTCTAATGGGCTGAATTACCTGTCAGAGCAGTTGAAATAAGATGCAATACCGTGTATCATATAAAGCAAAAAGTGCAGGGACACTATTTATGACATCAAATGGAAAAACTCAGTGGTTTTTCTTGCGTCCACGGCTTCAGATGTGTTGCCTTACATATATTCTGAGAAAGCGAATTCTTATTAACTCCATCATCAACCCAGGAGGTAAACATGACTAAATCTATCTACAAGTCCAATCTCAACCGTCGACAGTTTGTGAGACAAAGTGGTTCGCTCGCGGCAGGCGCGGCTTTACTTGGGAGTCTCCAACCCGGCGGCATCTTTGCCGGTGAAGATAACACAATCCGCCTGGCGCTGATTGGCTGCGGAGGACGCGGCACGGGTGCCGTCGGCGATGCCTTGTCCGTCCCGAATGGCGGACCGATCAAACTATATGCCACAGCCGATCTCATGGAGGAGAAAATGGAAAGGTCGCTCAATGCGCTGAGAAAAAGCTTTCCCGACAAAATCGACGTCACCGAGGACCGTAAGTTCGACGGCTTCGATGCCTACCGCAGAGCCATCGACATACTCAGGCCCGGAGATATCGCCATGTGCACAACGCGTTCTTACATCCGGCCGCTGCACGTTGAGTACGCCGTCCGCAAAGGCATCAACGTATTTATGGAGAAGCCATTCGCCTCCGATCCGGGCGGTCTGCACCGACTGCTCCGCGCTGATGAAATGGCAAAAAGGAAGAACGTCAAGGTCGCAGCAGGACTACAGTGCCGTCATTCCCCGGCTCGCCAAGCGCTGATCGAGAAAATCCGCAACGGCGAGATGGGCGATATACAGTTGATACGCGCCAACCGAATGGCGGGCAGCAGATGGCTTAAGAGACAGGAAGATTCCAACAACTTGATGAATCAACTGCAGTTCGGAAAAATCCATCTCTTCTGGGTAGGCTCAGGTCACATGGTTGACAATCTGATCCATCAGATCGACGAGTGCTGCTGGATCAAGGACGCCTGGCCGGTTTCTGCGGTGGGCATGGGCGGGCGAGAGCCTCACAGCAAGGACCACGGGCAGAACCTCGACGTATACGCCATGGAGTTTACCTACCCCGACGGCACCAAGGCGTTCTGCGGTTTTCGTCGAGCCAACAAGACACGCACGGAATTCGCCACCTTCATTCACGGCACCAAATGCGCCGCGCAGTTCTCCGGCAGAACACACGCCGCGACTGTCCACATGTTCAAGGACCAGCGGATCGAGAGATCCAACATTGCATGGACGCCCACGAAGGATGCCTACAGCCCCTGGCAGTACGAGTGGAACGTCTTCATTGACAGTATCCGCAACGACCGGCCACATAATGAGATAAGGCGAGCTGTTTACTCAGACCTCACATCGCTCATGGGCCGCGCCGCCTGTCATACCGGCCAATTGATAACCTGGGAGCAGATAATGGAGTCCAACTTTCAATTTTGTGATTATCTCGACGATCTGGACTACAACAGCCCGCCCCCTGTCAAAGCCGATGAGAACGGACAGTTTCCCTTCCCTATCCCGGGGCAGTGGAAAGAGATTTGAGGGAGCTTCGTTCGATTGGTTCCCTCATCCAGCTGAGTGGCTATGACCATGACATAAGCAGATTCACGATGTCTATTATGATTGCATCGTGAAGTCGGAAAGCTGTTCAGATGGGCTATGAAACGTGGCTGAAGTTTCGTAACGTGGATGCCTCAAAGAAAAATTGTTGTGGTAACAAGGATTTTAGTATTTGACTTTGAGCTTCATAGGTGACCTCTTTCAAGTTAAGCTCTCATATTTGAATTCATTGAGAGAACTTCCCACTGAAGTTATAATACTCACCAACAACATCTGCTTCGTGTTCATGCGGTTGCCATTTTATCGTGTTATGTGAGGGAATACGTGATATGGAAACGAAAAAAACATATCAAATTGTTGAGGTCGTGTTAATGTTCCTTTTGATTTCATGTTGTCGTGATGAGTTGTCCAATTCCACCAATGCCCAAAAACCGGACAAAGAATTGGTAACCGCCGAAGATGCGGGCACACCAGAATATCCGGTTGTCATCGTGACCTGCCCCCATTTTATGTACCAGTCTCTATGAGAGTACTGTATTCATTATGCCTGTCTTGGGGCTGACGGAGCGTAGCGGAGTCAGACCCAAGACAGCTCGCCGCAAACGCTGCCGAGCTCATGTAACTTAACGAGCTGTGCGGCCGATAGTGATTATAATCCATCCGCCAACGATCCACAACATATCTTAACTCATCTATATGCAAAAATAATTCCCTATTAAGCAATTAAGCAACTCATCTCTGAGCTTCTCAATAAAAGACTCCACATAACCATTCTCCCACGGACTGCCTGGCTCGATAAACAAGGTCTGAACACCGCAATGTTTGAGCCATTTCTTTACCGCTTTGGATGCAAACTCAGGACCATTATCACTGCGAATGTACTCCGGTTCACCTCGAACCGCAAACAAATACCGGAGAACTTCAATTACGTCCTCACCTTTTATGCTTTTACCAACATCGATGGCAAGGCACTCCCGGGTGAATTCATCCAACACCACCAGAAGCTTCAGAAGCCTGCCATTTTCCAGCCTCTCGGAAAGTAAATCATAGCTCCAGATATGATTATAGTACTCTGGCCTTTTGCGATTACAGGCATTCTCGCTGCAGCCCATATGAAGCTTCTTACGCTGTTTTTTGCGTACTTTCAGCCCCTCCTGGCACCAAAGACGATACACTCTTTTGAAGTTAACTATCCAGCCCCGCTCACAGAGCTTTATCCTTATCATCCGTCGATAGCCATATCGCGGATGCTTAACATGCAAGTCAAGAATATCATTAATCAAAGGCCTGTCCTTTTCAGGCTGCTTAGGCTCATAGCGTTGGGTGCTTCGTGGCTGGCCCAGTACTTTGCAGAGCCTGCATTGGCTTACATTTCCCAGCTTCCTACGGATCTGTTTGATTATTTTACGCCGAGAAGCTGGGCTCACAAGTTTCCCCGGGCTGCCTCTTTGAGAATCGCATTATCTAGTGCTTGGTCAGCCACTACCTTTCTTAGCCTGGCATTTTCCTTTTGCAGAGCACGGAATTGTTTGATCATATCCGGGCTCATGCCGCCGTATTTTTGTCGCCAGCGATAGTATGTATGCTCACTAATGTCGAGTTCCTTACATGCTTCAGCGACGGTTTTGCCTCGGCCTAAAAGCACATCTGCCTGCCTCAATTTTGACACAATTTGTGGTCCACTGTGTTTCTTCTTCATAAGAGAACTCCTCTAAAAATATACTTCTATTGTCGGTTATCCTCTCATGAAAACTGGATCAACATTTGGGGAGCAGGCCAAATGTGCCTGTGGAAAATGGGATTTCCTTACAGGGACACATCATTCTATCAGGTAACATCGAAAATGTAAACGATTAGCGGCGTGATACAGAGTTTCACATTGAGTGTCTAACAGACTTGCTACACCACCCAACCAGCGCGAATTAGTCGCACACAAACACCGCCAAAAACAGCCCCATTTTCACTCGCAAACCACTACAACCGGTGTACAACTATACAACCCCTTATCTCGAAATTTGGAAAAATGTTGACTCCATAAGCTCTGTAATAATAGTACCTTATAAAAATCTCGAAAATCGTGAACGGATTCAATGTCCATGCCTCCTGCCACAGACAAAGAAGGCCCAGCAGTATCTTGGACTGCTAGCCCTTTGCCTTTTCATTTTGCCAGTGTCGTTATCAAGGAGTCACTGCTCGGTCGTAGATGCGAACGTCATCAATCAGGCCGGAGAAGAAACTGCCTGGTTCAAGATTCTTGCCGGTACCAATATACAGACTGCCATCGTTACCTAACAGTGGGGGCAGGTCATCTTTTGCCACCTCTGAATCGTCGACGTAAAGGTATTTGCTCGATCCATCATACGCAAGGCCGATGTGGTGCCACTGTTCATCTGTAATTACGAAATCCGACTTCAGTGGAAGCATCGCATGTGTCAAACCGGCGATAAGTTTTCCTTCGGATGGATCTATACCAAGCCATGTGCTCCCAGGCCTAGCACCAAGCTCCGTAGTGGTATCTGCCTGAGATAAGACTGCCTGGCCCGGTGCTCCTCCTCTAATCCAGGCAAAGACGCTGAATGCCCCATCCATAGGGTTCAACACAAAATCGGTGCTGAGGTAGTCATCAATCCCGTCGAGCTGAAGCGCACCATCTATCTGACCGCCGTCAGGTTGCCAGATGGCGCCACCAGTCACAACAGCGTCATTTGTATCAACACTATCATAGGCGATGTCGCCCTCTGTCTCGTTAAGTGGCCAGTGTGCTATCAGCGTGGGATCGTCCACTTCCTGCCCCCAGTAGCTCATCAGAACTTCCAAGTCCGCAGCGTCCACAACCCCATCACCGAACGGCGGCGGTGCTATGTCAACTGCTGGGTCGTCCTTGCCCCAGGATTCGATAAGTCTCAGGAGATCTTTGATGTCCACGATGCCGTCGCCGTTGAAGTCGGGTTGTGAAGTAGTAAGTCCGGTGTCGTATTCTTCCACCGTTGAGACGCCTGCCCAAGGATGCCAGATCTCAGTTCCTCCAATTGCGTAGATCTTCCCGTTCACTGCGCTACTGGCGTGCATCCACCTTCGCACAGACATATCGGTTCTTCTTGTCCATGTGTCCGTGACAGGATCGTACTCCTCTACTACGGAAAAAGTGTCGCCTACAATTCCGCCCCCAACGGCATAGATCCTGCCACCCACCACACTGGCCGAGAGGAAATCTCTTGGCGTTGGCATATCGGCTTTCCTCGTCCAGGTATCTGTCGCTGGATCATACTCTTCCATAGTCGCAAGGGGGGGATTGTGGACATCTCCTTTGACACCTCCCATGAAATATATCCTCTTGTCGAACACGCAGGCGCTACCCATGACTCTTGGCGTGGGTATATCGGCTTTCGTCGTCCACGAATCTTTGGCCGGATCGTACACATCCATGGCTGGAGGATTAGGAACCGCTCCAGGAACTCCTGCCGTGATACCACCGAAGACATAGATCTTCCCATCCACCGCGCAGGTGCAAAGGAAGCTCCTTTTTGTTGGCATGTCGGTTTTCTTCGTCCAGGTGTCCGTTGCCGGGTCATACTCTTCCACAGTGGGAAGTGATGCCTGCTCAGTTGGTTCACCACCGATGACATAAATCTTGCCATTGACCACACTGGCCGCATGTCCATATCTTGCCGTGGGCATATTGGCCTTCCGGGTCCAGGTGTCTGTCACAGGGTCGTACTCTTCCACAATTGAGAGATATGCTCTGTGCATGGCTCGTCCACCGCCAATAGCGTAGATTTTCCCATCCACGACGCTGGTTGAAAGACCATACCTTGCCGTTGGCATATCAGCTTTTCTCGTCCATGTGTCCTCTACTGCTGAACTCACAGAAGCCATACCCAAAAGCACAACCACCACAACAATTTTGTAAACTCGTATAATTTCCATTTTTGACATCCTTCCAGGTTTGCAGTAAAATTATCGTATCCTATCTCCTCGCGGGCAAACCAACCGCCTGGAGCAGGACCGGGCTGGTGAGGATGTTGCCGACATCGAGTAACTCACCAGCCCTTACAATATCAACTTTAAAACAATTCAAACACATTGTTCTCTCTCCCGCTTTCATTCGATTTCTCCCAGGTAGCGATCTAGCCAGGCAAGCACATCTTTGCGAATCTGCTTGTAGAATAATCCAAATACACCATGTCCACCGGGATACAGCTTATGCTTCTTGTGTTCATCAGCAGTGCCTAGGAATTCGTACATTGGTAGCGCGGAGGTCTTCAGGGGTGCAGCGACATCTTCCGTGCCGTTAACCATCAGCACTGGAGTTTTTACTCTTTGAGCGTAGAGGGCGATGTCGAAAGAACGGGGCAAATCAACATGAGGAATTCCTCCCACCACGAAGACACCTGCATCGAAACGGTCTTCCACGGCCAGCATAATGGGCCCAAGCTGCGCGCCCCAGCTAATTCCATAGTAGGCAATTCTTTCATTATCGAAGTCATCCCGACTCTCCAAATAATCGATTGACCTGCTCAAATCCTGTGCCATCTTGATGATCCAGTCTCTATAGGCGAAAGGTGTCTGAATAATGCTGGAGGCAGTCCATATGCGACCGCGTGCGGCGGGCCGTTCGTATGTTCCCTTGTAAATGGGACACAGCAAGGCACGGCCGTTCATAATAATATGCTCCATGAGATCCCTGTATGGCAGACCGTCGAAAGACTCGTCATAAACGGCGCCTATAACTGGGAAGTAAATGACCGTTTGATATGGTGGCTCTCCTGTTTTGGGAAGGAACAGGTGTGCAATAACGCGTTCACCACCATAGGCCGCGTCGAATGTGATCTTCTCTTTACGCCAGAAGGGCAAACTGCCGTCGGCACTTTGGACAATAGCATTCAGAGGTGTACGATCGTATCTATATTGAGTCTTCAGGATCCGGAACTCTTCGTCTGAAAACGGCACCAAATTGGACAAATCTCGCCACGAAGATTGTTCGACAGGCTTGAAGAGCACAGGTTCCAACAATTCTTCTCCATGCTGATATTGCACACATCGAAAGCCATTAAGGGGCGAACGGTCCCACGATAACCGGGAATCCTTCCCAACAAACATATAGGTCGGTTCGCCCAAGCCGCCACCAAGGATGTAGCGAAGACTCCCCGAATCACCGGTCGCGTTGAGACACCACTCTTTAATGTTTCCCGCCATATCATACAATCCTGTGGTGCCCATACCAGGGTGGCTTCCGACGGGAGCAGTGCCTGCGATGTCGAAATTGCTGAACGGCACGATCACCACGGACATGCCAGTGCAAGCGGCTTGTTGCCAATGATGGACTGTTGGCAGACTCTTGCCGACGAACTTAGCATATGCGGCTGCTTCGTACCAACTAACACCGGAGACTGGATGCTGATCCTGCCCTTCAGGGTAGGTTCCTTCTTCCCATGTGGCCGGACCTGGTTGGTTCGTTGTATCCACGAATTCACTAATGGCCTGCTCCCATGAGATATTACGGCCTTCCTTCAGGAATTGTGATTCTCTCCAGTAATCCCGATTCGTATATCCACCCTGATCAACAAACTGCTTAAACTGTTCATTCGTGACTTCATATTTGTCCATGAGATAGGCCGGGGATTCAATGACTGTTGTCTGATCCGAAGAAGGTGAGGGTATCTCAAACTTCCAGGCTCCTATCCACACCATCTCACCAGGTAAGTCTTCCTCGCGTAATCGAATATCTAAGGAATTGTCGGCGACACATTCGTGTGTGTCGAATCCTTCCTTTTCTATCTTCCAGCGATATGTGCCCTGTGGAAGGGTGAGTTTATCCAGCGGAGATTGTCCGAGATACTCCCACGGTGCATCAGTAGCAGAGTATTCTCTGTAGGAGATGCTCGCCCCGGCTGGAGTTGTGGTAATTGAGTAATCTTTACAAATGCGTGCCCACAACTCGTTTAGTGCCGGATCGTTCGGGATATGTTCCTTGGCTCTTTTCGCAAGGGTAAAGGCGGCACGATAATCCTGTTGTTCTATCAAGTTGATAATTTCCGGCAACGCTTCTGCTTGGGCCCACTGGACTCTCCGTGCGCTTACGCTTCGCAGATACATCCATGCAGTGATGACAAAGCCAGCCAAAAGTACCATTATCACAGCGGCGGTGGTTATATGTGTACAGTGTCTCTGCCAGAATTTCTGTGTTCGATACAAAAGACTTGGTGAATGGGCAAGGATTGGCTCATTCTTCAGATGGCGCTCGATATCCTCAGCTAGTCCGTGCGCCGTCTCATACCGTTGTGTTCGGTCCTTCTCCAGACACTTCATCACAATCCAATCCAGGTCGCCCCTTACCAACTTGCGAAGTGCCTCAGGATTCGCCTGCCGGTACCGGGCTATATCAGTCAATGTTTGACCCAATGTACCGAGCCTGGTGGATGGTTTTAATGGGTCCGTCTCGCAGATGATTCGCTGAATCTCAGTGTACCCGGCTTTGCGGAGTGCTTCTGCATCAAAAGGTGTGGTCCCCGTCAGCAGTTCATACAACAAGACGCCGAGTGAGTAGATGTCGGTGCGAGTATCTACATCCAGCCCGCTCATCTGCGCCTGCTCAGGGCTCATGTACACGGGTGTACCAATGAAGTGAGCGTACCGGGTAAATACAGTCTTCTCTGTCAAACGCTGGCTGGTTGCCTTGGCAATGCCGAAATCAATTATCTTTGGGATAGGCTTGTCGTCGTGCATTGTCACCATGACATTCGAAGGCTTGATGTCGCGGTGGATGATACCCTTCTGGTGCGCATGTTGGACGGCATGACAGACCTGAATCAGAAGCTCAAGACGCCGTTGGGTATCCAATTTGTTGCTGTCGCAGTAGTCGGTGATTGAAATTCCGTGGACAAGTTCCATTACAAAGTAAGGCCTGCCGGTCTCGGTGGCCCCGGCGTCAAACACTTTAGCGATATTCGGATGATCCATCATCGCCAAAGCCTGACGCTCGGCTTCAAAGCGAGCGATGACCTGCTTGGTGTCCATCCCCAATTTGATAATCTTGAAAGCTACCTTGCGGCGAATGGGCATCTGCTGCTCAGCCATGTAGACCACTGCCATGCCACCTTCACCGATCTTCTCCAACAACTTGAAGCGACCTATGACGGTCCCCGGCTCTCCCAGATTCGGGCAGTCATCAAGAGTGAGTTGGGAATCCAGAATTGGACTTCGCAGAAAGCCATCTTTGACATCGTTGGCTTTCAGAAGGGCTTTAATTCTTCTGTAAAGTTCCTTACGATCACCGCAGGCCTCCTGGAGAAAAGCCTCTCGCTGATCGGCTGGCTTATCCAAGGCTTGGTAAAAGATATTTTCCTCTTTCTTTTGGAGTTGTTCTGCCATACTCAAATCCCTGATTATTTCGACTTCCTCCTTCAATGCGATAAAATCACGCAGAGACCCTCACAGAAAATGAAAAAATTCTAAAGAAATATATCTAAAGAAGGTCTTTCTCATCTTCTCCTATGATTTCCAGACGGAGCCAGGAGCGGGCATAGGCCCAGTATCGCTCTGCAGTGGCATGTGAGATGCCAAGGGCTTTGGCTGCCTGATCCCCTGTTAAGCCAGCAAAAAACCGCAGTTTCACCAATTCAGCCTTGGTCTCGTCCTGGCTCTCCAACTTCTGCAGAGCTTCGTCCAAGGCCAACAGATCATCTGGTGAGATCTTCGCGTCCTCTCTGATCCACGAGTCGTTGAGTGTGATTCGATTATACCCTCCGCCGTGACGTTGATACTTCTTCCGACGAGCATCTTCAATGAGAATTCTCCGCATGGCTTCAGCAGCGGCAGCAAAGAAATGACCTCGGCATTTCCAGCCTGGGTTTTCAGAGCCAGCCAAACGTAGGTATACTTCATGAACGAGGGCAGTAGCTTGAATTGTCAGCCCTGGGAGTTCTTTCGAAAGCTTCTGAGCGGCAAGAATACGCAGTTCATCATAGAGCAATGGGAGCAATTCGTTTGTAGCCCGAGCATCCCCCCGTTCAATCGCGTTCAAAATGCGTGTGACATCGGTCATATATATTCTCGATAACGGATGTCGTTAATCTCCGGCCCAAGACCCGCGGTGTCAAGTCCTCAGTATGCAGGTGGACCTCTCGTAAATATGCCTGTGGAAGATAGAATTTCCTTACAGGGACACATTATTCTATCAGAAATGCGGTGACGTTTCAATAACTGGTGTGTGATAGATGGCTTCGTTTACAGCGTCTTTTGGATCAATCCCACCATCCAACCAGAAGCGCCCCAAGCACCCCCAAAAACAGCCCCATTTTCACGCGTCGACGCCTACAACTGGACTACAACCCGAAAGGCCAATACCTCCCAATTCTGCGAAAATGGCCCCCTCATAAGTCATTTAACGAAAGCTATTTATATAAAAGTCGAAATTTGCGCACGGATTCAATGTCCCTCGCGCTCCCTTATCTGTTAAAGAACTTGATCCGATGGGCTGAGAACCTGACTTTACTCTTCCGATTTCAATGTCACCAGTTTCAACTGGTGGTTTTTTACTGTTGTTGCTGGCGTATAGCCCATAATTGAATGTTGAATCCAAATATCCTAGCATTTAAATGGGGTATGAAAATGAGAAAATTTATTAAATTCCTGTCCTAATCTACACCTTTTGTGTTGTTAATATATAGCTGCACAGGTTGAATTGCAGATTGGGCATGTATGAGTAACAATCAAACTGAGAGCGAACGAAATAAGCAGTTGCTGACGCTTATGGTGCGTCATCAACATCAGATCTTCGCGTATATTTATTCACTGGTGCCTCGCCGCTCTGAAGCAGATGACGTGCTCCAGGATAGTTGTGTCGTCATATGTGAGAAATTCGATCAATTCAAAACGGGCACTGATTTTGTGGCTTGGGCCTGTCGCATTGCATTTTGGGAGATTTGTCGTATGCGCCAAAAACACGCCCGATCAAAGGTCATCTTCGGCCAGGCAGTTCTGCAAGCGGTTTCCGAGACCGCTACTACCATGATTGAGGAGATCGATTCTCGTCACGAGATCCTCTCTCGCTGTCTGGACAAGTTGCCGCTGCGCGATCGTGAAATGATCCTCACCCGCTACGAGCCGGGTTGTGGGGTGAAAGAAGCAGCAGCACGTTCGGGCCGCACACTGCAGACCACCTATAAGGCTCTGGCCCGGATACGGAAATTACTTATGGATTGTGTGACCAACCAACTCGAAATACAGGGGATTTGAGGTATAGAATGGATTTCGATGATCAAGACAATCTGGAAATGACGGTGTTGTGTAATGCATTGGTCGATGAGACGATTACGCCGGATCAGCTAAGTCGACTACAGCGGTGGCTGCGCGAGAGTGAGGAGGCCAGGCGTTTTTACATCCGTTTCATGTCCCAAGATGCCGACCTCTGCGGTTATGCAGCAGAAATACAGACAGATCCCGCGGATGCTCCTCTCAACGCTCGGCCCAACATGGAGAAATTCCAATACCGCCAGCGACTGTGGAGCCGGATAATAAAGCTTCCAATCGCGTGGATGCAAGCAAATCTATGGCAACGCATTGCACCCTATGCGCTTGCCGTAGTGCTACTGATGGTTTTGCTGGTATCACAAACGATAAACAATAACTCGCAGCGGATTCCCCGGCCAGATTTTGTCGTACAACCGCCGCTGGAATCCACGGATGATGGTGTAGCGGTGCTTACCCAGGCAGTTACCACTGAGTGGGACCAAGAGACACAGCCGAAAATCGGTGACACGATTCCACCGAGTGTTCTTAGATTAGAATCGGGATTGGCCCAGATCGAATTTTACTCTGGGGCGTCACTGCTGTTTGAAGGTCCGGCGGAGTTGCAGTTGATCTCTGCTGATAAATGCTTCTGTCGGAAGGGTAAATTTCGCGTATTCGTACCCCAGGCCGCCCAGGGATTCACCGTGTTGTCGGCTGACATCGAAATGGTCGATCTCGGCACGGAGTTCGGTGTAGAGGTGACTCCTCACCGTGAAACCCAGGTCCATGTTTTTGACGGCAAACTTGAGCTGTATCCGCCCAATACTCAGCGTGCCGCTGAGAATCGAATCGAGTTATTGGCGGGCAGCGGACGGCGCATCGAACGTTCCGGTGAATCTTCTCCGATCGTGGCAGACCCCAAGGCGTTCATCACTACGCGGGAGCTGAAACAACGAGTGGACGAAGATATGGCTCGGCGTGTCAATCTTTGGGCTCAGCATATAAAAACCGTGAAGCAAGATTCTCGTTTTATCGCCACCTACACCTTTGAACAGGATTCGGAACAGGATCGTGTTCTTTACAATCACGGCAGAGGCGGACGCTCCCTGGACGGCGCCATTGTTGGTTGCGAATGGAGCGAAGGGCGGTGGCCGGGTAAACGTGCGTTAGAATTCAAGCGACCTGGTGATCGTGTATGCATTCATGTGCCGGGCGAGTATGATGCATTGACCTTAGTCACCTGGATCCGTGTAGACGGACTGGATCGTGAGTACAGTTCGCTCATGTTGACGGACCGCTGGGATGTGGGTGAAATCCATTGGCAGATCCTCAAATCGGGACAGCTAAGGCTTGGTATCTGTCATTCGGAACTGGTGGGAACGAGCAGGGGATTGGGCTTTAACTATGATTCACCGCCCGTATGGGATCTGTCGCGAATTGGCCAATGGATTCATGTGGCTGTTGTTGTTGATAACCCATCCGGTTTCGTGACCCACTTCGCTAACGGTCGCGAGTTATCACGCGAACCACTACATACCACGGTTAAGTTGCGTGTCGGTGATGCGCAGATTGGCAACTGGCGTCCTTACCCTGAGAGCTTTTATAAGTTAGATGAGGGGGCGGTTCCGATTCGTAACTTCAACGGCCGTATTGATGAATTCATGATTGCCGGACAAGCACTTACGAATGAGGATATCCGGAGTTTATACCAAAAAGGTAAACCTGCGTTGCAGAAGTGAAGATAATTGGTCTGAAGCAGAAGACGATGGAGTACGAGTTTGAAGATTGGATACGTAATGCCAGGAGCAGGAGAACTCTAAAGTCTGTTTGCGCGCCGCTTAGAATTTTCGTGAGCGAGGCGGTTGTGCTATGCTGGGCACAGAAGAACCAGAGATAAAATGTTCTACTCCAATGTAGGTTCACTTGAGCTGAAAAGCGCTTTTTCTGAGGATACAGGAGATTGGTTATGGCAAAGCCGAGAGGTTTTACACTCATTGAGTTGTTGGTTGTGATCGCGATCATTGCGCTATTGTTGGCCATACTGATGCCATCTCTGCAGAGAGCCCGGCATCAGGCTCGCCGTACCGCCTGTGCGGCGCACCTGAAATCGTGCGGATATGCAGGCGTGCTTTACTCCAATGACAATAACGGTCAGTTTCCGTATTGTCATCCGGAAATCGTGAATGGGGCCGACTACGGTCCCGGCACCTACGCGGTTTGGTTAAGCAACCGCCAAGGTAACCCGGAAACCAAGGGCTTCCTGGCTCACGGCCTTTTGTTCTACCATAAATACATAAAGATGCCGAAGGTGTTCTATTGCCCCGGCAACAAGGATCTGACAATTCGGTATGGAAAGGATCCGGCCGCCACTCCCGATTTCTCTGCCATTACTAATGGCGGAGGATGGCCCGCAGGCAAGATCCCGGAGGATTTGAGGCCGGGCCAAGTCTGGGTCCAGACCACCTATCATTACCGGCCGCTCTGGGATGGAAGCAAATGGCGGGCTGTGAACTCCAATCGGGACAGCGGCAGCATGGCATTCATGGTAGATGTGTTTGCCGATCCACGGCGAGGTGTTCGATACCATCATAAGGATGGATACAACGCGGCCTATGTAGACGGGCACAGCGAATACGTTAAGAACATGGGCCATGAAATAGAGAACCTAGCCGGCGGGAACTATTATCATGGAGACTACAGCCGTCAGGATTTTGTCTGGAAGAAGTTTTTCGACAAAGTGATGAGGTATAAACCGCACCAGGAATACTAATCCGGTTGTCTCATGGATCTGGTGCTGAGATGCTTCTTAACAAAAAGGTGGCAGAGTTGAAATATGTAAATTCGATGGCAGTCTTAAATCTCGGGCAGGACTGTACACGATATATAGAGGACCCTTATCAGTGGAGCTGTATCAAATCGCAAAGTGAATCCCGCTTACAGACGGATAGAGTGTAGCGCAGAGTAGCGCTGTCGCCTATTATCATCAAAACCATCTTCGAAGGAGGATTGTCATGTGTGGAAGACTGATTTGCTTGAAGTTGTTTGTTAAAAGCATTGTGTGTTTTGGTGTGTAGCCAAGACATGTCTTGTTAACCTTTTTATGAGAAAGGAGAATTACAATGAGTAAGAAAATGGTATATTTGGTTTCTATTGTTGTGGCATTGTCTCTGGTGGGTGATGCTCAAGCTGACATCAACTGGATTGATGCCACTGGCGACCACCTCTGGAGCACGCCAGGAAACTGGAACACCGGCACACTCCCCGTCACTGGCAACGTCTCTGCCGGTAAGGTCAGAATCCAAGTGGTCCCCGGCCCGATTGTCGCGAAGGAAGGTGCCGAGTGTTTTAACATACGCGTGGGTAACAATGCCACCGGTGACATGACGGTGGACGGCGGAACTCTTGCGGTAGACGGTTGGATTGCATTGGGCAGGAACGCGGGTGGTGAAGCGACACTTAATATGATCAGTGGCACCATAACTGCTAACGACCTCAATATAGCGGAAGTTGGCAGCTTGGCCACCCTCAATATGACCGGTGGCACTATTATATTCAGGGGTACCCTCATGCTGGGAAGATCCGGTACAGGTCACGCGAATCTGGATGGTGGAGTTATTACCACTAACAACTTTAATATGGGCCTGGATACTGGTGGTGTCGGCACGATGAATATCACAGCCGGTAGGCTGATAATAAACGGCGATAAGCTCTCGCTCGTCCAGGGATACATCGACAACGGCTGGATTACCGCCTATGAAAAGAACGGCAACAGTGACGGTAAGTTGAACTTGGATTATGACAACGAATCCAACCAAACCACGTTGTCGGCCATCCACAATCTTAATCCGAATCCGGTCGGCGGTGGGATAGCATTACCCGGCGAGGTGGAGCTGAGCTGGACTTTGCCTGATCCGTGTGTGCCGGGGCAGCCGGTATTGGTGGACGTATACTTCACCGACGACTATGATGCGTTGAATGATTTTACCAACCCTGACGCCATTCGGATTGTCAGCCAGCAGAACGTGACTTCCGTTGTCGTGCAAACTCAACTAAAGACAAGGTACTACTGGGCCGTCGATACTTATATCGGCGATCCCAGCGATCCGCTCATGGGCCCAATCTTCAGCTTTCTGGCGGACAATGCACCTCCTTCAGTCAACGCTGGCCCGGATATAAGCACTATTCTGCAGGATGGTACACGCACGGGTCCGCTGAACGGAATTGTCACGGACGATGGCGCAATTCAGCCTTACACCGTGATGTGGTCGGTGCTCGAGCAGCCCAGCGATGCCGATCCCACCCTCCCGGGTGCTGTGATTGCCGATCCTACGGCCGAGCAGACCATGGTGACCGTGTCTGCTGAGGGTACCTATGTCCTACAGTTGGAGGCTGATGATGGCGAGTATACCGGTTCCGATACCATGACGATCATTGTGCACCCAGACGATTGGAGATAATAAGGCATTGGGACTGAATCCATAGTGGACAAATCGACTTTTATGAGTTATTGCCTATGCTTGATGAGTAGATTTATATCGCCTTGAGAACAACTGGGATTTATAGCTTCCAGGGCGTTTGTTACGTGTATCAAACGCCCTGGAACATGTTTTTACGTATGGTTTGGAACTACATGTGTTGTAAAGTGAATGGAAAGTAAAGAAGGCGTATTTGATGTAGAGTGCGTTGCCCAATACTATGAAAATACTCGTGAACGGTTAATATGAAACAGAACAGTCGGTGGAACCGGTCTTTTTGGCAGGTTAGCAATTTTTAAAAAAACCTACTTTTAACCACAAAAAGCAAGGGGATCGCTATGAACATCCGAGGCTGCAAGATTCCAATCTTTCATAGAGGATATAGAGGATTTACGTTAATAGAGCTTTTGGTGGTAATCGCTGTAATCGCCGTGTTAATGGGAATTTTAATGCCGACCTTGAATAAGGCCAGAGAGTCTGGACGCAAGGTTGTCTGCCAATCAAATCTGCGTCAGATCGGTGTGGCTCACCTGTTATATGCCGAAGACAATCAAAATAAGATTGTAGCGGCCGTTCATGCCAAAACCAGGGAAATGTGGATAGTCACCCTGGAGCCGTTTTATAAGGAGACGACGATTAAACTTTGTCCTAGCGCGAAAAGAAAACCCCCCCGTCTTCCTGGGGAAGGTACGGGAGGTACTTCAAGTAACACACAACAGGATGGACAGGCGGCTCAAATTGATTCTAGGGATGGGCTGTGTGACCAGTACTGGTGGAGTCGGACACTGAACGGCGATCTCCATTGTAGCAGCTACGGAATGAATGGCTATGCACAGGCCCCGGAAGGCTTTTTTTGGGGAGCAGACAAGGCGCTCTTTTGGGGGCGGTCCATCGAGAAGAATGCATACGAAATTCCTTTAGTGGCCGGGGATATATGGCGGGCAGGGTATCCTAAGAGCCCAGTGGGCGCCTTTACAATTATTCCGGGTGTGTATAGCGATCACATTGGCCGTTACATTTTTAAGCGGCACGGTTACAAGAATAACATCCTGCTATTAGACGGCCATGTCGAAAATAAAAAACTACCGGACTTCGGTTGGTTTAGGTGGAACCATGAATGGCCGACGCAAGAACTCGATATACCGTGGGTACCGGAATAGAAAATCCTAAATGAGCATGCAGATGCTTAGAGGTAGCAGACGTAATTTTATGAAGACCGTACGGCATTGAAGAAGTACTCGGTCGGCACGGGCAAATTGCTATATTATTATCATCAGATTTCCAGTAACGGAGGAGTCAAAGAGTAGCTATAATGAGACCACACTATGGCCATTACAATGAAGCGCCACGAATCAGTCGACGTCATTTCTTGAAGTCCTGCGTGGCCGGTGGGCTGGTCGCAGGCGGCACGTCAACGCTGTTGGCAATGTCTAAGCCAGTAAGAGAGCTAGGTTCGACTGCGGACAGGCCCAATATCATTTTGTTGATGTCCGATGATCAGGGCTGGGGTGAAACGAGCTATAACGGCCACCCGTATCTGAAGACGCCGGTCCTCGATGAGATGGCGTCGAGTGGACTTCGGTTAGATCGTTTCTATGCCGCTTCGCCCGTGTGCTCTCCTACGCGTGCCAGTTGCATGACCGGACGCCATGCGAACAGGTCGGGAGCATTCGGTGCCGGTTGGAGCACGCGCCCGGAGGAAGTCACCGTTGCCCAAATTCTGAAGGATGCTGGATACAGGACCGCACATTATGGGAAATGGCACATTGGTGCGGTGAAAAAAGGTTCACCTACTTCACCTAACAGCATGGGATTCGACGAATGCTTCTCACATGATAACTTCTTCGAAGTGGATTGGGAATTGAGTAGGAATGGAGACCCTCCGGAGTCTTTCGAGGGTGATGGCTCGGAGGTGATAGTCGGTGAGGCATTGAAATTCGCCCGGAGGATCGTCAAAGAAGGCAAGCCCTTCTTCATCGTTATCTGGTTTGGCTCGCCTCATGACCCCTATTCAGGATACGAAAAAGATGTCGCTCCTTTTAGGAGACTTGGCGATGAGATCGCAAGACGTTTTGCGGAGATCACGGCCATGGATCGGGCGATTGGAGTCTTGCGGGATGGTTTGGATGAACTAAACGTTCGCGAAAATACGCTGCTTTGGTTTAACTCTGACAATGGAGTCACGATTGAAGGAATACCCGTAGACCAGAGGCAGCACCTGTATAATGGGGGCCTAAGAGGGCATAAGTCACAACTCTATGAGGGAGGACTGCTGGTGCCCGGAATCATCGAATGGCCCGATGTCATTACTTCTCCACGTGCCAGCTCCGTTCCTTGTGTCACCTCTGATATTCTTCCCACACTGATCGATATTGTTGGTGTGCCATATCCCAGGCCGGGACGTCCCCTTGATGGTATCAGCCTGAAGCCACTCATCGTCGACGGAGCCATGGACAAGCGTCCGAAACCGATAGGTTTCTGGGGCTATAACAACAAACCAGAGAGAAAGAACGAGTCTTGGCTTGATGATGTAAGCCTAAACGAGATGATAACCCTGACGGCCAGACAGAAGGCCAGACAACAAAAAAGCAAGAACTCGAGTAAGCCGGCCTTTTCCAACCACAAGCACCCAGAGATGGTCCCGGAGAATTTCGAGACGAACGCTGCATGGGTAACTGACCGCTACAAATTATACATGCCACGCCCGAAGAAGAAGGGCAAGCAGATACCGGAACTCTACGATCTTGCAAATGATCGTCAGGAGACAACCAATATTGTATCAAAGCACCCTGAAATCGTTAAAACCATGCTGGCGGAACTGAGGGCCTGGCAGCAATCCGTCGAGAACAGCTTGACCGGAGCCGACTATAAAGAAGATTAAGAAAATAGAAAGGAACAAGAACCATGTCAAAACTGACAAGGCGTCAATTCATCAAACGCACAACCGCTGTCGGGGCTGCGTGCACAATTAGTTTCCCCCATTTACTTAGAGGCCGGGGACTTAACGAAAAGCTGCAGGTTGGGTTCGTTGCCACAGAAGGAAGGGCCAGGGCTCACACCGCCGCGTCCCACGAAGCCGGACTTCAATGTATTGCCTTTGCTGAGGTTGATCGTACTCGCTGGGGCGGGGTTCTGCAAAAAGAAGGCTGGAGCGGAGCGAAAGGTTATACGGATTGGCGCAAAATTTTTGAGAATCACGCCAATAAGCTGGATGTGGTCTTCGTGGCGACCCCGGATCACTCTCACTTTGCCCCTTCTATGACGGCAGTTTCCATGGGGATTCATTGCTACACCGAGAAGCCCCTTACCTGGTCCGTGCGTGAGGCTCTGTTGCTGCAAAAAGCGTATGAGAAGAATAAGAACGTCGTCACTCAGATGGGTAACCAGGGGCATGCCGGAATTGGTTGGCGCATGGCGTATGAATACATCAAGGCCGGCGCCCTGGGTGAAATCAAAGAGTTTCACAGTTGGACCAATCGGCCGGTCTGGCCGCAGGGCGGCAACCGTCCGAATTGGACAGATCCAATCCCTGACCACCTCGATTGGGATGCGTGGATTGGCGCCGCACCAATGCGCCCGTACGCCGGTCCCCGTCAAGGCAGCAAGAAGGGACGCGGACCTTATCATCCGTTTAATTGGCGCGGCGTGGTCGATTTTGGCTGCGGCGCATTAGGCGATATGGCCTGTCATATTATCGATGGCATTTACGCGATCATGGAACCATCCTATGCGGCGACCGCCGAACCGGTCGTTATGACCGGGCCTGTAAAAGACCAATGGCCTAGTGGAATGGTCGTTAAGTGCACCTACCGTGCCAAAGGCAGTTGGCCCGGATTTACGACGTACTGGTATGAGGGCAAAGACAAAGAAGGAAAGCCCTTCTTGCCTGACATTCCTGAGGAACTCAAAGCTGACGGACGCAAACTGCCTACGAACGGTAATATTATTATTGGCACCAAGGGCACATTGATGAGCAGTGGCGCCTACTGGGCCAGTCCACAGTTGTTGCCTTTATCCAGACACAAGGAATTTGGCCGTCCAACAGAATTAATTGAACGCTCACCGGGCCACCACCAGGAATTCTGCATGGCCTGCCGCGGTGAAAAACCGCGCGAATTCAGCCGATCCAATTTCAGTTACTCCGGGCCCATGACGGCCAACATCCAGCTCATCAATCTATGTGCCCAGGCCGGTAAGAAGATCGAATTAAACGAGGCGGGAAAAGTCATCAACGACCTTGCCATAAACGAACTCGCATGGCGCGAACCGCGTGAAGGCTGGGGCCCCCTGGAGATGAAGATTTAACTTGGAATTCTAATACAATGAATGACACTTAGACTGAGTAAAGTTTATTGTGAATTAGGATAGCTACAATGAGTAAGAAAATAGTATATTTGGTTTCTATTGTTTTGGCATTGTCTTTGGTGGCTGATGTTCAAGCAGATATCAAATGGACCAATGCCACTGGTGACAACCTCTGGAGCACACCAGGAAACTGGGATACCAACACACTGCCCGTCACTGGCAACGTCTCTGCCGGCAAGGTCAGAATCCAGCAGGTCCCCGGCCCGATTGTCGCGAAGGAAGGTGCCGAGTGTTTTAACATACGCGTGGGTAACAATGCCACCGGTGACATGACGGTGGACGGCGGAACTCTTGCGGTAGACGGTTGGATTGCATTGGGCAGGAACGCGGGTGGTGAAGCGACACTTAATATGATCAGTGGCACCATAACTGCTAACGACCTCAATATAGCGGAAGTTGGCAGCTTGGCCACCCTCAATATGACCGGTGGCACTATTATATTCAGGGGTACCCTCATGCTGGGAAGATCCGGTACAGGTCACGCGAATCTGGATGGTGGAGTTATTACCACTAACAACTTTAATATGGGCCTGGATACTGGTGGTGTCGGCACGATGAATATCACAGCCGGTAGGCTGATAATAAACGGCGATAAGCTCTCGCTCGTCCAGGGATACATCGACAACGGCTGGATTACCGCCTATGAAAAGAACGGCAACAGTGACGGTAAGTTGAACTTGGATTATGACAACGAATCCAACCAAACCACGTTGTCGGCCATCCACAATCTTAATCCGAATCCGGTCGGCGGTGGGATAGCATTACCCGGCGAGGTGGAGCTGAGCTGGACTTTGCCTGATCCGTGTGTGCCGGGGCAGCCGGTATTGGTGGACGTATACTTCACCGACGACTATGATGCGTTGAATGATTTTACCAACCCTGACGCCATTCGGATTGTCAGCCAGCAGAACGTGACTTCCGTTGTCGTGCAAACGCAACTAAAGACAAGGTACTACTGGGCCGTCGATACTTATATCGGCGATCCCAATGATCCGATTTTGGGGCCTATATTCAGTTTCTATGCAGATAATGGATTCCCGGAATTTTCCTGGGACGATGTGCCGTTGTACGCGCACCTTGGCATAGGAGATGGGCTTGAGCCGAATCAATGTAATTATCTGGCGGATCATTACGATTTAATCACGTTTACCGGTGGTATAGTTCGAGATGGGCTCAGTGTTGAGCCCAAAATAGCCGCCGCCGCGAGCGCCATCAAGCAGCGCAACCCGAAAACCAAGGTGTTGTTCTATTGGGCTAGCGACAAACCGAAGCATCAATGGAAATTGTCCAACGCAACCTATCCTGGAGACTATCTTTTATCTACAAAGAATAATAAAACAACCAAATATCTTGATCTTACCCGGCAGGATGTTCGCGACTGGTGGACTGATATAGCAGCCCAGGCTGTGACCACATATGCTTGCGACGGCATCTTTGTCGATGGGGCCACTGCCGGCCGACCTGGAGGCCCATTGAGTCGTGATCTCGGCAAGGAGACAGCCGCCGTTATGGATGATGCGATATTTGAAATGCTAATCGATGCCAAGCAGAAAATGGGGCCGGACAAGCTCATCCTGTTCAATCCGCTTCATGGCTATGAGGGGAATGAGCCTCCGTTAGGAGAGCCCTATTTACCGGTGGCCGATGGTGCCATGATCGATGACTTTGATCGAGCGGCCAATATCAGACAACAAAGCGTGGAGTACATGGCCAACACCATAAAGATAATGCGTCGGGCTGCCAAAGACGGAAACATCATCGTCTTCAAGACCTGGCCGGGCTTTACCTGGTGGAGCGACGAAGAGATGATGAAGAAGCCGCATGACGAAATACATCGTGTGGCCAGCGAGCGCATCACCTTCCCGCTTGCCTGTTTCCTTGTGGGTGCCGAACCGAACTACTATTTCTGTTATACCTGGGGGTGGCTTGGTGAATACGGCACCTTCGATTGGTATCCTGAGTTTGACATGCTCCTGGGCCCTCCTAAGGGCGAGGCGAGGCAAAATGGCTGGACGTTCTATCGCGAATTCGACCATGCCTCGGTATTTGTGGACCTTGAAACGAAGGCCGCCGAGATAAATTGGAGATGACCACTCTCAGCGAGATAATTACCTTTACGGCGCAACAGTAGGTGAAACTAGCAAAAAGCTATTGAAATTATTGGAAGGGCTTTTGCATGAACAAGAACATATTTTGCACAATCGTTTTGCTGGCCTTGACTTCAGTCGGCTTCTGCGTCCACACCAACAATCCGTATATCGGTTATTGGGCGCTGACCATTCCCAACGGCGGCCCCGGTTGGCTTGGGATAACCCAGGAAAAGGGACATTTGGATGCCAGCATACTCTGGGGAGGGGGGAGTGTGAAACCAGTTAATTCAATAAAAGTCGAAGGCAATCGACTTGTGATCACGCGCGTACAGGTCGAGCGCAGAGGGGCGAATAAGGGCAAGAAGATCACCGAAACCATCACGGCGACGCTTTCAGGCGACAACCTGAAACTCGTTACCGTCAAAGCCAGGCCCGACGGCGGCGAATTTGGTCGCGCGACATTCACAGGAAAACGCATTCCGCCTCTGCCTCCCAAGCCGGATCTATCCCAAGTGACGTATGGAGAGCCCGTCACCCTGTTTAACGGCAAGAATCTGGATGGTTGGAAATTGACCAATCCCAATAACGTCAATGGTTGGATCGCCGAGGGAGGCGTGCTGGTTAACCGGCCGACGCAGCCCAAGGGCCAAGGACACATTTCTTATGGTAATCTGCGGACCATCGACGAATTCGAGGATTTCAGGCTGACGTTCGAGGTCAATGTACCGGAAAAATCCAACAGCGGCATCTATCTTCGCGGAATTTACGAGCTTCAGATCCTTGATTCCTATGGAAAACCGCTCAATCCCCATAACATGGGCGCCATTTACAGCCGCATTACGCCTTCGGTGAGCGCAGAGAAACCTGCCGGACAATGGCAAAGCCTGGATGTCACCTTGCTTGACCGCTATGTCACTGTGGTACTGAACGGCAAGACCGTCATCGACAACGAACCACTGCTGGGCTGTACCGGTGGAGCGCTGCAGTCGGATCCCATGAAACCCGGCCCCCTGTATCTGCAAGGCAACCATGGAGCCGCAAGTTTTCGGAACATTGTGCTTAGGCCAATTCTTAAAGAGGTAAGATAAATGAATCGATGCAATTTTATTGTATTATCTGTTACAGTTCTGGCGAGTGTTCTGTGTCATGCGTCATCTGCACTCGCTGTAGATTCAGGGCAAGGCCATGAGCGTGGACCTGTTTCTGCAAAGGAATTGAATCCGAATACCCAATGGCTGCGCGAAGCCAAATGGGGATTGTTTACGCACTACCTGGCCCACACGGCCAGCACGCAAGTTCCGGAGGAAATGACTGGTGATATCTGGAACAAGAGAGTAAGCTCGTTTCAGGTTAAAGAGCTGGGAAAACAACTGTTAGAGCTTGAAATTCCCTACTTCTTTATCACCATCGGCCAAGGGGGTGGATATTTCTGCGCTCCCAACGAAACCTATGAGAAGTACTTTGGCCCTGGCCACGGGAAATTGTCTCAACGTGACTTGGTCGCAGACTTAGCTGCAGAACTTATTCCCCGGGGAATAAGGATGTGTGTTTATCTGCCCGCCTACGGAAGAAGGGAGTCCGAGGAAATTCAAAGAAAATGGCAAGAGGTAATTATCGAATGGTCAGACCGCTGGGGCAAATCCATATCAGCCTGGTGGGTCGATGGCGGCGTGTTTTCGAAGCCTGAGATGTATCAAGCCTATACCGATGCATTCAAGTCAGGCAACCCAGATGCACTGATTGCCTATAATACCGGTCCCGTAGGTTGGCGTCCTGATCCAAAAAAGCCGGCAACTCATTTGGAGGATTATTTGGCCGGAGAAGTGAACTGGCGATTGCCGGTAAGCGGAGTCCGACCCTGGGATCAAAAGCAATACTATATGGGCCCGGATATTTCAGGTGACCAGCTTCATTTCCTAACTTTCTTGGGAAACTTCTGGGGCCTGGGTGAGCCGCGTTTTCCCGAAGAACTAGTGGTTGGCTGGACCAAGCATATTAACAACCACGGCGGTACGATTTCCTGGGACATACCGTTAACCCACTCGGGGACTATTCCCGAGAGTCATTTCAAACAGTTACAGATTCTAACCGAAGCAACTCGTTAACATGTATATCCAGAAGGCAAAACTGAATGGCAAATCATTCAACAGCTACTGGTTTTACCACAAAGACTTCGCCAACGGCACATTGGAACTGTGGCTGGGAGCACAGCCGAACAAGGCCTGGGGGGCAGGTAGATAGACTGAGGCAAGTTGGAAAATGAAGACAAAGAGTAGAGTTCGAACATAGCACGAGGTTGAATAGATTGTTCTAAGAAGATTGGATGGAAGCAAATGAGACAACAATATGATTATTTTAGTAAAGCGTCACGAATCAGCCGACGTCATTTCTTGAGGTCCTGTGTCGCCGGTGGACTGATTGCCGGTAGCACATCAGCGGTACAGGCAATATCAAAACCGACAAGAGAGTCAATTGCGGCTGCAGGCAGGCGTCCCAACATTATTTTCATCTTCGCCGATGACTGGGGCTATGGTGATCTGGGCACACACGGCAGTACGTTTTGCAAGACGCCGAACCTGGACCAGATGGCTAAGGAAGGGATCGATTTTCAGCAGTTTACAGTTAACAACCCGGTATGTTCGCCCAGTCGGACGGCGGTGATGACGGGGCAGTTTCCGGCGAGGCATTGCATTCACCTGCATTTTGCGTCGGTTAAACACCATCAGGACGCAGGGATGCCGGACTGGCTGGATCCCAGGTTGCCGCTGCTTTCCAGACTTCTAAAGAAAGCAGGCTATGTCACGGGACATTTCGGAAAGTGGCATCTCACGAATCGTCACATTCCGGACGCGCCGCTGCCAAGGGAATACGGATTTGATGAGTATGGCGCTTTCAATGTTCCCGGCGTGCAGATCAGGACGGCCGAGACGTGTCCGCGAGCGATTGATTTCATTCGTCGTCATAAGGATCGGCCCTTCTTCATCAATGTTTGGTTGCATGAGACGCATACGCCGCACTATCCGCTGAAAGAATACTTGGAGCAATTTCAGCATCTCGACGAACAAAAGCGAGTCTATGCCGCTGTTGTAGCCGAGGCCGACGCCGGCGTAGGGGCTATCCTGAGAACATTGAAGGAGCTTGGACTCGATAAAAACACGGTGGTGATCTTCTCATCCGACAACGGACCGGAATGGACCGGCAAGCGCACAACCCAAGATGACAAGTCCACCGGTCGGGGTCTGGGCACCTACTATTCGGTCGGGCAAACAGCCGGTCTAAAGGGTAAGAAACGCTCGCTCTTTGCCGGGGGCATTCGCGTTCCCTTCATTTCTCGCTGGCCTGGGGTGATCCCGAAGGCCAGAATCGATCGAACTTCAGTCTTGACCGCTGTTGATCTCTTTCCCACATTCCTCGAACTGGCGGGCCAGTCCCCGCCGACGGATCTCAAATTGGACGGCCAGAGCATTGTCCCGGCACTCAAGGGCCTCGGATTCAGGCGAACTCGCCCCATTCACTGGGAGTGGCGTGGTGGTCACGGGCCGCCTTATCTGTGGCCCCACCTTGGTATTCGGGACGGCAAATGGAAGATGATGGTCAACCAGGAACTCGACCGCACTGAATTATATGACATTGAAGCCGACTGGGCCGAGACGACCGATCTGGCACAGGCCAATCCCGATGTTGTAAAGGCATTGACAAAAAAGGCGCTGGCCTGGAAGAGCTCTCTGCCTACGGAGCCGCCGGCCCATTGCTTTTCGAGATTACGGGCCGAACAACGCAAATAGGCAAAACAAATGTCCATGATGTAAATCACAGTTTGGCGTTTCTGGTTGGGAAGATACCCATGCGGTAGGCCTTGTTAACGGCGGAGGGGGCATTGGTGACGTTTAGCTTTTCATAGATGTGGCTGACGTGGGTGACTACAGTGGTGCTGCTGATGCAGAGGCGGTCGGCGATCTCTTTTTTTACCAGGCCTTCGGCCAGCAGGATGAGGACCTCCATTTCCCGTTCCGTGAGGACCGGATGGGTTTCACCCCGGGGGAGTTTCGTTTTGAGGGTTTTCAGAATGAATTGAGCCACTTTGGCATCGAGTGAGGCGCCACCGTTATGCACGCTTTGGATACCTTCGGTGATCTGTTTCAGGGTGGCGGATTTTAATAGATATCCGGCTGCGCCGAGGGTAATGGCCTTTAGTACATCCGCCTCCCGGTCGGACTGGGTAAGGACGATGACTTTGGCACTGGGTCTGCTTCGGCTGAAAAGGGGAAGGGCGTCCAGGCCGTTCATGCCCGGCAGCTTCAGGTCGAGCAGGATGACATCTGGGACTTGGGACGGATCTGTACTCTTCAGGCTGCGCAGGGCCCTTTCCGCGGTGCCGAACTGACCGGTCAGTTCAATGGCCGGTTCCTTTTCCAGGGCAAGCTCCAGGGTTTCTCGGTATTCGGGATGGTCTTCCACCAGCATGACACGTATTCTGTTCTTCATGGCGTCCTTCATCTGTGCAGTCCCCACCTTCGGGTCTTAAGCTTCAAGGTGACACAGGTTCCACCCGTTGCCGGACTTTCAACAGTGATCCTGGCGCCAAGCAGGTGTGCCCGACGTTTGAGTGACTTGGGAATGCCGTTGCCTGAGGATTTCCCAATCCCATGCCCGTTGTCGCTGACGGTGAGACGAATCTCACGGGGGCTGGCCTGCAAGCGCGTGGCAAATTCAGTGGCCCCGGAGTGACGGCTGATATTGACCAGGCACTCCTTGTAGAACAGGAACAGATCCATGCGCGTACGCGGTTTGAGTTGTTCAATGTACTTTTCACCTTCGATGGAGATATCGTGTTCGAGCTTGGCCATGATGCGCTGAGCAGCGCGTTGCATGTCGGTCTTCAATCCGGCATAAAGTGCACTGGCCTCTTGCAGGGCCGTGCAGTGATGCATGGCCGTGTGCGTCCGTTCTGTGACGGCACGGATACGTTGATGCAACATGGACAATTCCCCAGGTTCATCCCGGGCCTGTTCAGCCAGATCACTGAGCAGGCCGATGGTATGGAGGTTGGCGCCCAGTTCGTCGTGCAGGTCGGCGGCAAAACGTTCCTTGATGTGAGCCACTTCCCGCATGCGCAGTATCCGGTCGACCAGAAGAGTGAAGATGGCCCCGGCGCCCAGCAGGGCAGCAAGCCACTTCATGCGTGTGAGATTCAGCTTTTGGCGGGTATAACGACGATTTAATTCTGCTATGACTCTGGGCCGCTCGGTCTCAAGATCGTGACGCCGGACCAATTCGTTCATCCAGGCTTTTATGGGCAGAATCTGACCGTAGAGATTGCATCCGTCCGTCAGCGCGCTTAACGAACGCCCGGGGCCCGGGCGCAACTCAGCGTGGAACAGGTTTCCGATTGCTATATTGCGGCCTTGCGAAAACAGTTCGATTTCCGCAAATCCAATGACCGATGTGCTTGGCACCGTGTCGAGCATATAGGGCTCGATAACAATCAATCGCACATAGCGGCACGCGGTCTCCGGGAAACGCCGCATGATGATGGGACCCGTGTCGTACACGGTCTCCTTGTGATAGTCGACCATGGACACGGCATCGGAAAAATCAGGACGCGTTGCCCCTTGGACGCGCATTCGTTGGGGGACACCGAAGCCGATGGGCCTGGCCATCGGGACCGTGTCGCTCAGATCCACGGCATGCAGGTGGATTCGGTTCAGGGGGTGGATAGCTCCCAGGTCGATAGATAGCGTGGGGTGCTGACCCATGTCGCTGACACCCAAAAAGGCAATGCTCTGATCTCCCTGATAGGCGTTCATCAGGTACGGTACGAACCCATCCACGAGAAACCGTGCACTTCGTGCGGGACTTTCTTCGGAAATGGGTGATGATGTTTGTATGGATTGGTTCAAGGCGATGTTTTCTGTGCCGTTGAAAACCATGATCTCGGATAGTTGAAGAATATACCGCCCGTCCCAGGCGCGGGGCGAGAGAGTCGTGGCTTCGATCTGTATCCAGGAGGCGGTGGTTCCGGCACAGGGCACTATCAGGGGGGCGATGCGGGGCAAAAGGTGATCCCGGGGTCCGAAGCGGGTAATCACCCTGCCCTTGGGATCGTCACGAGTGCCTGCTATCACACTGAATTCGAGGGGGAAACCATCCGCAATAAATCCCTTTGCGGTGTCGCGCCAGATGGTGGGGACCAGTACGATCTGGTCGATCGGGGTTTCCTGGTCCAGCTCGATTCGGATCCATTCTGTGTTGGCGCTGTGGTCGTATGTCTGGGAACGGTAGCCGACCGGACCGACCCCGCTGCGCAGGCTGTACTGGGCCAGTTGTTCTAACTCCGAGTCAATGTTTGACAACCGTCGTTCAAGACGACTAAGAGAGAGGTCTTGGAATTGGGAGGGCTCTTCTGCAGCAGCTGCCGTTGCTGAGAGGACTCCTGTCAACAGGGCTGTTATAATGCGAATTGTTGGGATTTGGGTCATGTCTTCCTAAATACCTGGCTGGTTCAATTTTGGGTCACAAATAAATCGGATTCAGCACGTTTCTGAACTCACAAGCACCCACAGAATCAGAGCCTTTGGTTCAAGGTTACGGATTAAAACCGTGGGTTCGTTACACGTTCAACTGGGAACTGTGATCCCGGAACCTTGAACCATAATATCATATCACATTGAGAAATTGGTGAATATCCTAAAAAATGAGGATAGATTTGATGCCCTTTAAAAGCTAAGTTATATTCAGAAATATCTGAAATAAAAGCTTAGAAGGCATTATCATGTGGAAATCGTTGATTCAACGATAATGAAATTGTTACTGGATAAACATCTCTGAGACTGAATGAAGAAACAGAATCTTGGCGACACGGTGTTGCCAACATCAAACTATTTATTTTTTTGGTTGGAGGATTTAGAGCCATGAAGACCGAAACGAAAACGAGAATTTGTGTGTGGGTTTGTGTGTGCGTACTGGTGCTGGCCATGCAGACCTGGGCCTGGGAATTCAATACCGATGGCTACCGGGAGGGATGGACGCGTGCCAGGTGCACCATTGATGTCAATGATGGTTATCTGCTGGTGAACGCCAGCGCCGGTACGAAAAACCTGCATGTCATACCCCCCCCTGGGCCCTATGACGGCAATGAAATAACCGGTCTTTACGCCAAGATGGTTGCCTCACAGGACGTTTCAGGCCTGGCGGGCGAGAAGGTCCGGTTCTTTGTGGAGCAGGGAGGCACCAACAAGACATTCAAATTGGCAGGCGATCCCAATCAACCCGAGGTTGTTTATGTAGACCTGGCCTCAAATGCGAATTGGAACGGGCAACAAGTCGACGTGTTCGGGCTTTACCTTCCCCATAATGCCCAAGAGGATTACCAGGTGAAAGTCGATTGGATCCGCCTGGAAGGCCTATATCTCGATAATGAGAGCTTCGAGTACTGGGACGTGGACAGCAATTCGATCGCGGGCTGGAGCACCGACCCGGATTCCGGTTATAGCTTTGACGAACAAGAAAATGTAAATACGCGCGAATGGGCGGTTGCTGTTACCGGGACCGGTCAAGGCCAGCCCATGAGCCAGGACATCAAAGGCGGTTTGGGCATGGCCAAGGGCGAACGGGTCTTTCTCGCCGCTGCTTTCAAGGTCCCGACAGGATCCTGGGATGAAAACGGCAAGATCGTCCTGAAGGTGGGTGAAAAAGGCCCGGACGGTTGGAACGATGACCCTGAGCCCATAACAGTAGACACCTTCGATGCGTTCTTTGAGGCCTCCACCGTGTATACACTGCAAAACGAGCCCAACGAGAGGGAGACGCTCATCGCGCAACTCACTATCAGTTCACCGCAAGGTTCCGTGATTTACATTGATGACGTGTTTGTGGACGTGCTACCCGAACCTGTGGATCCCAATCTTGATATCCAATACGGCTGGCCGATCAACTGTGTGAAACTCGCCGAGGGTCAGGAGATCACCATCGACGGTATGGTCACCCCAGAGGAGTATGCTGGTGCCCAGGCTGTGGTGTTCAATGCCGATACAGCCAACAGCGCGGATCACTACGATCCCAACTTCATCCATGAAGCCAACTTCCAATTTCAACGACCGTACCAGTCGATGACATCGCTGGAGGACTTCAGTGCGACTTACTATATCATGTGGGACGACGAGAACCTGTATGTGGCGCTGTCCTGCCAGGACGACAGTTATGCTTGGAACGGTCCCTTGCCCAATAGAGCGGACTGCTTGCAGTTCACCCTGGGGCAGACCACCAATGATCGATACGTTCCGAATCACTACATTCCCACGGTCGCCCCGCGGGATCCGGATGGAAATCCCAGTGCCAATAATGTCTTCCAACCGGGCACTAACCGGTGGTATGAGTATGACCTCTTCCAGCATCCAGAGGTGCTTTATTCCGGGCATGTGGATGACGAGACCCAGGACTGGTCCGTCGAACTCAAGATCCCCTGGGTCGTTATGATCGGAGATTTCCAGGGGGATCTGGTCAACGGAGACTCGGACGGCGATGGCAAAAATGTCTTTCCGCCTGAGGTGGGGGATGTAGTCGGTTTTACGATCCAACCGCGAGATTGGGACGAGGTGGACGGGGCTCCCAAGCTTGAACTTTCCGCCACCAACCACGGGGGTGCCTACCCGTGGGGCCCCCTTCCCGATGATCTAGTCCAGCAGCCCCTGATCTTTGTGGGATCGGCACAATAAAGGGTAATTTGTCTGAGAGCATCTGGACTCCGACAGGGTCGATTAAGATCCTGTCGGAGTTTGTCTGTTGAACGTCGTATTTAATACAAATATAACCTCATTCAACGGGATCACGGTTGGAGCCTTATCATTTTGATGTTTGGGTCCAAACCGTGATCCGAACAGTGACAAAGCCCATTATACTTCAAGGAGAAAATTTTGAAACGTAGCGCTTTTACACTTATTGAATTGTTGGTCGTAATTGCTGTGATTGCCGTTCTGATGGGCATTCTCATGCCGTCTTTGCGTATGGCGCGTGAACAGGCCCGCAGCATCTACTGCCAGAGTAATCTCAAGACCCTGGTGATGGGGTATAAGCTGTATGCAGAGGACAATAACGGTAAGCTCGTGAATGGCCATTGTCATATAAATGGCTTTAATCCTCAAAATCCCTACTGGGTTAAGATTCCACCGGATGGAGAAAATTCAACGGTGGAAGAAAAGATTGAGTATATCAAACAGGGGGCACTCTGGAACTATGTCAACAATGAGAAGGTGTATCGATGTCCTTCGGATATAAGAAAGAGAAACGCTGCCCACAGTCAGGCCTATCGATCTTATGCCATTGCTGGCGGGTTCAATGGTCAGAATTCCGGTGGCGAAATTGAGGTGTGCAGGGCCTTGATGGATATAAAGCGGCCCAGTGAAAAGTATATCTTCCTGCCGGAATGTGACGTAAGAGGTTACAACAGAGGCTCCTGGATACTGGGTCCGGTCAGGGGACAGTGGATCGATGCGTTTGGCATTTATCACCGTGGCCGAAGCACTTCGTTTGGATTCGCTGACGGCCATGCAAGCAAGCGCTCATGGCAGAGTCAGGGTTTGGTGGTTTGGAATCTATCGGCTATTGATAAACCAAAATCCTTTAGCTTTCGAAGAGACCCCCTGCTCGGAGGGAGTGCGGAAATAGAGGATTGGAACTGGGCGGTGAAGGGATACGCCTACAAGTCTTTGAATGGATCGATCTTCAGAGGTAAATAGGGCAGGCATGTAATCGGTGTCAGGTGATGAACGTCCTCTGTCTTGAGATATAGACAGCAGGTAAGAAGAGTAAGGATCATTATGAAAAGTTTAGTTATTGCAGGATTGTTCGCTTCTATGGCAGTGTCAGGTGTTTTCGGGGCCGAGGGCATGGATACTATGTGGGGCCAGGCCTGTGTCAAGCTCCGTGCGCGAGATGCCAAGCGCGGTCAACTCTTTGCCGACGGCAACTACGCCATGTTCATTCACTGGGGGCTCTACTCCCACCTGGCCAACCGGGTCAATGGCAAGACCTATTACGGTATCGCTGAATGGATCATGCACGAGCGCAGAGCCGGGATCCCCGTGGCAGAGTATAAACAATTCGCCGAGCAGTTCAATCCCACGCAGTTCAATGCCCTGGAGATCGCCCAACTTGCCAAGGATGCGGGCATGAAGTACATTGTCATTACTGCCAAGCACCACGACGGCTTCGCCATGTACCACTCGAAGGCCGATGCCTTCAATATCGTGGATGCCACTCCGTTTAAACGCGATCCCATGAAGGAACTGGCCCAGGCCTGTCAGACCGTGGGCATCGGCTTCGGATTTTACTACTCGCACAACCAGGACTGGACCTTCCCCGGTGGATCCGGCGGACCGAAGCTTGACGAAAACGGTCAGCCAGCCACCTTTGACGATTACTTTGAAAAGAAGTGTCTACCGCAGGTCAAGGAAATCACCAGTGAGTACGGGCCGATCGAACTGGTCTGGTTCGACACCCCCGACAAGATGCCGAAAAAGTATGTCCGGCAGTTGGTCGACGTGGTGCACCGTAACCAGCCCGACACTCTGGTGTCCAGCCGCGCCGGCCATGGGCTGGGTGACTATCAGACCCTGGGGGACATGGAGGTGCCACCCGAGAACGTGGAGGGACTGTGGGAATCAGTAGATACGACCAACGATTCCTGGGGCTATGCCTGGTACGATGAGAACTGGAAAACACCCAAAGAAATCCTGAAGCGTCTGATTGCCTGTGTAGCACGCGGGGGTACGTATATGCTCAATATCGGGCCGGGTGGTGACGGTTCCATACCCGAGCGTGCGGCTAATTCCTTGCGGCGATCCGGTGAATGGATCAGAAAATATCCTCAGGTAGTTTACGGGACGGATGCCTCTCCCTGGCAGCACGCCTTGCCCTGGGGCGATGTCACGGTCAGAGGCAAGAAGCTGTTCTTGTCCGTATTTGCATGGCCGGCGACTGGCAATCTTTACCTGCCGGGCCTGAAAACGCACATTCGATCCGCCCGATTACTCCATGGAAAGGAGGCCGTTCCGATAAAGGTTCAGAGCATGGGAGGATGGATTAAGTTGCGGATTCCCAGGCGGGCCCCGGAGACACTTGTTTCCGTAATTGAGCTTGATTTGGTGGGCCCACCCCAGGTCGATGCCGTCTGGGGGATCGATCCAGATGGTGAGACCGAGATTTCTGTAGATTTTGCGGCCGTTAAGGGTGCTGTCAAGGAGAGCAGACGCTGGATGGAAAAATTCGGCGAATGGAAACGCGTCACGCAGGTCACGTCCTGGGAGCCGAATGGGCGGGCCACCTGGGAGGTGGACGTCCTGGTACCGGGTGACTGCCAGGTGGATCTCACCTATGCCGGTGAGGGACGCCTGGTGTGGGGGGTGACCGTGGAAGGGGGGCAATCCATCCGCAATCAACAGAACGCTTCGCACAACTACCAGCGTTTTCCGATCGGCTGGCTGCATTTCCCTGCCCGCGGTCGTTATCAGGTGAGTGTACGCTGTCTGGAAGGCCAAACGCAGACCGCGAGTCTCAAGGCCATTCGATTTACACCCATTCAGTGAAACAAGGCAGGCAGTTTCGATAATTTGGAGGTTCTTGAAATTAACGGAGGAATCAAAAACAAGGCATTTACACTCATCGAATTGCTGGTGGTGATTGCCATTGTTGCGTTATTGATGGCGATATTGATGCCAGCACTACAGCGGATTAAGGAACAGGCAAAGGCAGTTGCCTGTCAGGCGAAATTGAAACAATGGTGCCTTGTCATTTCGTTGTATACGGACGACCATAATGGCTCTTTCCATCAAGGTTGGACCAGTAGCGAAGGCCCAAAATCGCTATGGATGGATGCCTGGCTGCCGTACTACAAAGATGGCCAGTTACGTCTTTGCCCGATGGCCACGAAACCCTACACCGAGGGTGGCCAGCCTGGTCTTAACGGAGCTTGGGGAGTCCATGCTCCCGGCAGCGGCGAAGGAGGAGCAGTAGGGGGTTCCGGCAGCTATGGGATAAATGGCTGGGTCAATAATCCAAAGGGCACGCCGGCCGCAGGACGTGACACTATGTGGTACTGGAGGACGGTTAATGTTAAAGGTGCAAGCCAAGTCCCAGTGTTCCTGGGCGCTGCCTGGGCTCGAATGTATGTTCATCAAACCAATGGGCCGCCGCAATACGAGGGTGAGACGCTGACATCAGGAGCGAACAGGCCAATTAAGAACTTCTGCCTGAACCGACACGAGGCCTTTGTAAACGGCCTTTTTATGGATTGGACCGCCAGGAAGCTTGGTCTTAAGCAGTTGTGGACATTTAAGTGGCATCGAAATTTCGACGTGAACGGACTTTGGACAACAGCCGGCGGCGTGCAACCGAGCGACTGGCCGGTGTGGATGAGAAACTTTAGGGATTACTAATAACGCTTCCGAAACAGCGAGGAAATACGGAACAAATATCATCATGAACAAACAAAGAGGATTCACCTTAATAGAACTTCTGGTGGTAATTGCCATTGTCGCATTATTGATGGCGATTCTGATGCCTGCATTGAGCCGGGCGCGGAAACAGACCCGGGCCGTCGCGTGCATGTCCAATCTGAGGCACTGGGGCCTTATCTTCAAGATGTACACAGACGATAACAACCACCAGTTCTACGGAGCTTGGTCCACCAGTCAACAGGGGCATGTGTGGATTGGAGCACTCAAGCCCTATTATCAGGATGAGGATATCAATTTCTGCCCATCGGCCACAAAACCGAACGCTGACAATGGTTTATGGGGTGAGGCATTTGAAGCGTATGGTGTTTTTGCCCGGGACGATGTCAGGTATGGCTATGCCGGCCTTGCCGGTAGTTACGGCATCAATGACTATGTGGGCAATCCGGCCTATGCAAGAAATCCTGCTGGTGTGAGGGGCGAGCATTCGTGGTATTGGGTGGCGCCCGATGTCCCCGGGGCGTATCGTATCCCGCTGTTCCTTGATGCCGTGTGGCTCGGCGGCATGCCACAGCATACTAATGAACCTCCGGCTTTTGAGAACGGAACTGGTGGCTCCGGAATGATGCAACGGTACTGCATCGATCGCCACAATGGATCCATCAACGCAGTGTGCGTTGATTTTTCCGTACGCAAAGTAGGGCTCAAAGAGCTATGGACCTTGAAGTGGCACCGCGAGTTTGACACAGGTGGCCCTTGGACAAAAGCCGGCGGCGCTCAACCACATGACTGGCCCGAATGGATAAAGAAGCTCAAGGATTACTGAGCCACAAGGTAAGAAAGAAACCATAAGATCCTTTTGTAAACATACCGAGCCTACTTGTGACGACTTAAACGAATCAGATACCGAGGTGGACGGGCTTGCGAACGGCATACTCTGGGACCTTAACTATGAGGATGCCAAACTGTGTATCGACTTTCCCCCTGAAAAATTGAAGCTGCTAAAAAGATTGGGCGGACATTTCCGACGACTACTTTCTTGCAATCGCTGATGGCCTGATTGACAAAGAGGCCAAAGCACAAATCAAGGAATTGAAAAAACTCTGCCACTCGATAATAAAGCCATCCTCAGCTGTGGTGACAGAATCTCACAGGCCCCTCCTCATCTTTCAATCTAAAGCGCCGATAGTACCCGCTGGGAATCTACAAGCTACTCAAGAATTCAAGACGTCTATCTAAATAATGTTGCCCAAGTGTCGAGTAGATATATAGAGGAAAGGGCACACTCGTATTAAATCATTTTCAATAAATCCAAAGGTGATATTGGCGGGTGTTGCCAATGGATCGGAGAATCTGGGTATCCCAGTAAATCTATGACGTCAGTTTTGCAACTCGTTAGCTCGCTCCGGCAGTTTTTGGATGATTTTTGGAGCTTTTTTTTCAGAATTTCCGCAGAATTGGAGATTGTCTGTGAATAAAGCAGGGCTCCTGAGAACCTGGTTGACGACCGAGACGTACTAATTTATGATATGGTCTTAGGCTTATAATCAAATTGGACTGTATTTTGGGAGACAGGAGTTGACAACCACTCGTACGGAAAACCCGCTATTGGTACCGTTAAAAGAGAACCTGCAAAGTGTCATTTATGGCAAGAGTGAATGTATTGATGTGATGATAGTCAGCCTTTTGGCCGGGGGTTCTGTCTTGATTGAAGATGTGCCGGGAGTGGGAAAAACGACCCTGGCCAAAGCGTTGGCCAAAAGCATTGATGCCAAGTTTCGCCGTGTACAATTCACACCTGATCTATTACCTGCAGATATTCTGGGCTCTTCTATCTACAACCCGGTTAGCGGGAATTTCAAGTTTGATCCTGGTCCGGTCTTCTGCAATATCCTTCTTGCCGATGAGATCAACCGCGCTTCACCCAGAACCCAGTCGGCCCTGCTGGAGGCAATGAATGAGAA